>JAQSDT010000070.1 GCA_029946075.1 bacterium
CCAATCCGGACGCAGCGCTGAATTTCGGTCTCGACGACCACATGGAGCACGCCGAGCGCTACAAGCGGGCGCGCGAGTTCTATGACGTGGTCACCGGGCTGTGGGACTCTTTCGCCGACGACGCCTTCGTGCGCGATGTCGAGCAAGGGCTGTATTTCGACCCTGAAAAGATGCACGTGCTCAATCACAAGGGCAAATATCTGTCCGTGCGCGGGCCGCTGAATATCGCGCGCCCGGTGCAGGGCTGGCCGCTGATCGTGCAGGCCGGTGCGTCCGAGGACGGCAAGCAGCTTGCCGCGGAAACGGCGGAGGCCGTGTTCACCGGCGGCGGTCCCCTCGCCGACGGCCAGAAACTGTATGCCGACATCAAGGGCCGCATGGAGAAGGTCGGCCGCGACCCCGAGCATCTGAAGATCCTGCCCGGCGCCTTCGTTGTCGTCGGCGACACCGTCGAGGAAGCCAAGGAGAAGCGCGCAAAACTCGACAGCATGGTACATTACGACAGCGCGATCGCCTCGCTGTCGGTGCAGCTCGGCACCGATGCTTCAGGCTTCGATCCCGACGGGCAACTCCCGCCGATCCCCGAAACCAATGCCAGCAAGAGCGGCCGCCAGCGGCTGGTCGACGCCGCCGCCCGCGACAAGCTCACCGTGCGCCAGCTCGCCCAGCGCGTCGGCGGATACGGCGGGTTGTCGTTCGTCGGCACGCCCATGACCATCGCCGACCAGATGCAGGAATGGCTGGAGAGCCGCGGCAGCGACGGCTTCAACATCATGTTCCCGTTCCTGCCCGCGGGGCTCGATGACTTCGTCGACAAGGTGGTGCCGGAATTGCAGAAGCGCGGGATTTTCCGGAACGAATATGAGGGCCGGACGCTGCGGGAGAATTTGGGGCTGCCGAGGCCGAAAAACCGGTTTTTTGAGAGTTAATCAGCCTGATTCATGGCGGTTTTAACCCTCAAAACCTTGACTTTGATCCGTTTGCGGGTAGTTTCCGCGCCAAATGCAGGCCGATTTGGCCGGCACCCGATATCCCCCTATTTGAGGTTCTGAATATGGCCAAAGCGGTCACCATCAAGGTCAAGCTCGTTTCCACGGCGGATACCGGCTTCTATTACGTCGCCAAGAAGAACTCGCGCACCATGACCGACAAGCTGGTCAAGAAGAAGTACGACCCGGTCGCGCGCAAGCACGTCGAGTTCAAGGAATCGAAGATCAAGTAACGTCGCGCACTGCTGCAGACGGAATCGAACGGGGCCCTTTCGGGCCCCGTTTTGATTCTGCGTCCTACGCCGCCTGCATCTGCGGTGGCGGCTGGCTCGGCCTTATCAATGCGAAAGCCACCTGGATAATGCCGCCGGCGAGACCCAGCGCGACGCCGATCCGCCAGGCCATGGTGTACGAACCCAGCGAGTCGTAGATCAGCCCACCGCCGTAGGCGCCGAGGAACGAGCCGAGCTGGTGGCTCATGAAGGCCAGGCCCTGGATCATCGCCTGCCATTTCAGGCCGAACATTTCGACGACGGCGCCCGCCACCAGCGGGCCGACGCCCATCCAGAGGAAGCCCATGATCGCGCCGAACAGCAGCGTGGTCGCGGGCGTTGCCGGCAGCATGAAGTACCAGGCGAGTGCAATCGAACGGAAGATGTAGATCCCTCCGAGCAGCGCCAGCTTGTTCCAGCGCTGGCCGGCCCAGCCGAAAAACAGACTGCCGAGAACATTGAAGCCGCCGATCATGCCGAGCGTCTGCGCGCTCAGCATCGGATCGAGGCCGCAGATCAGAAGATATGACGGCAGATGCGTGGTGAGGAACACCAGTTGCATGCCGCAGACGAAATAGGCGCAGGTCATCACCACGAACGAGGCGTTGCCGAACGCGATTTTGGCGGCGGTCCCGGCCGAGGCATCGCCGATATCGTCAGCGGCCTTTGGCGGCAGCGGAATCTTGTCGGCCCGGCCCGCGTACCAGGCCGCCGGCAGCATGAACAGCGACAGGATGACGAAACCGGCGACGCCGACGCGCCAGCCGAAACCTTCGTTCAGCATCTGGCCGATCGGCGCCGACACCAGCGCACCGAGCGATCCAGCGGCCGATACCATGCCCATCACGGTGCTGCGCACGGTCGCCGGCACCGCACGCGCCGACACCGACATCGCGATCGCATTGGCCGTGCAGGCCAGCGACATGCCGATCAAAACGCCCGCGCCGATCAGGATCGGGATCATGCCCTGCGCCGTCGCCATCAAAGCAAGGCCGACGATATACATCACGGTGCCCACCAGCATGATGGGGCGGAAGCCGTAGCGAACCGTCATGGCGCCGGCGACCGGCTGCAGGAATCCCCAGGCGAGGTTTTGCACGGCCAGCGCCAGCGTGAATTGCGTCACCGAGATTCCGATGTCCTGCGTCAGCGGCTGCATGAAGATGCCGAAGCTTTGCCGCAGGCCCATGCTGAGGGTCAGCATCAGCGAGGCGCCGATCAGGATCGGCAGTGTCGGACGCAGGATCTGCAGCAGGGCCATTGGTTTTATTCTCCCTAGCGGCCGCGATTCGAATTCCGCGTCCTGCAATTTGTTTCTTAAAGAGGTACACAGACCTGTGTAACTAGTCTACAAGGGGTGGTCTGCTGTCAAGCAAAAGGCTCGCGCGCATTCGCATGGCACCCCTGCCCGCCAAACCCGACATGAAGGACCGCATCCTCGAGACCGCGGACAGGCTGTTCTATCTGCAGGGAATTCGCAGCGTCGGCGTCGACACCATCGCGGCCGAAATCGGCATCAGCAAGCGCACGCTGTACAATCATTTCCCTTCCAAGGACGCGCTGATCTCGGCCTATCTGGCGCGCCGCTTCGTCTCGCCGCGCGCATCCGACAAGCCGCCGGTCGAGCAGATCCTCGGCACCTTCGATTCGCTGGAGCGGCGTTTCGCGTCGAAGGATTTTCGCGGCTGCCCGTTCGTCAACGCCGTCGCCGAGCTCGGCAGCGAAGACCAATCGGTCCGCAAGGTCGCCATCGCCTTCAAGGAAAGCCGCCGGCTGTGGTTTCGCGATCTCCTGCTGCAGCTTGGCGTGGCTGACGCGGAAGCGCTGGCGACGCAACTGACGCTGCTGGTGGACGGCTCGATCGCGCAGGATCTGGTGCGCAACGATCCCGCGATGGCGCGGGCGGCCAAGCAAGCCGCGACCGTGCTGCTGAAGAATGCCGGGGTGAAAGTAGCGCAAGTCAAGACGCGGTGAATCGTCGTCCCGGCGAACGCCGGGACCCATACGCCGTGGCCTTTCAATGAGCCCGTTTGGTAGTTACCTTCTCCTACAAGAAATGCCGGTGGCTATGGGTTCCTGCGTTCGCAGGGACGACGAAAATGCAGGGAGCGACCATGGAAGACCTGAAAGTGACCGCGAGCGGGTATGACTTCAAACCGGCACGCGCGGCCATGCAGCGCTATGTCGACAACAATCTGCTGTCGGGTATTTCCTGGGCGGTCATGTCCGGCCGCGATCTCATCGACGTCGACTGCGTCGGCTTCGCCGACAAGGAAGCGCAGACGCCGCTGCGCACCGATCATATCTTCCGCGTGTTCTCCAACACCAAGCTGGTCACCTCCTGCGCGGCGCTGCTGCTGATGGAGGAAGGCAAGCTTGGGCTCGACGACCCGATCGAGAAGTATATTCCGCAGCTCGGAAACCGGCAGGTGCTGCGCCCGGGCGCCACCTCGCTCGACGACACCGAGCCGGCGAAGAACCCGATCACCATCCGTCAGTTGCTGAGCCACAGCTCCGGCCTCAGCTACGGCTTCTTCGATCCCGGCACCGTCATCTTCAAGGCACTCGACGAGCGCGGCGTGCACAATCCGCTGACTACGCTGGCGCAGATGGTCGACGTGCTCGCCGACCTGCCGCTGATCTACCAGCCCGGTACGTCCTGGGAATATTCGCTCGCCATCGACGTGGTGGCGCGGCTTGTCGAGGTCATCAGCGGCCAGAGCTTCGATGCATTCATCAAGGCGCGGATTTTCGATCCGCTCGGCATGGTCGATACCGGCTTCTTCGTGCCGGAAAAGGACCATGGCCGGCTCGTGCCGCTGTACAACGGTGCCGACCTGATGGAGCCGATGAAGCCGGGGCTGACCCGCGCCGACAATTATCCCTTCCCCGGCGCCTATCTGCGTCCCATCGCACGGCTGAACGGCGGCGGCGGTCTGGTCTCGACGATGCCCGACATGGTCGCGCTGATCCGCAGTCTGCTGCCCGGCGGCCGTACGTTGCTCAAGCCGGAGACGCTGACGCAGATGATGACCAACCAGTTGCCCGACGGTCAGTGGATTCGCTTTGCCTTGCTGGGCGAACAGCCCGGCAGGGCCTTCGGCCTCTCCGGCGGCCTGATCGTAAAACCCTCGCCGTACGATCACCCCGACGCGTCAGGAGAACTCTATTGGGGCGGCATCGGCGGCACACAATGGTGGATCTCACCGAAGAGAAACATGGCCGGCGTCATGATGGCGCAGCGGCACATGTCGTTCACGCACCCGTTCTCGTTCGAGTTCAAGCGGCTGGCGTATGAAGCGGTGAAGCAAGGTGGCGCAAGGGCTGTCGCGTAGGGCCGCTGAATCGTCGTCCCGGCGGACGCCGGGACCCATAGCCACCGGCGGGTGTCTTGCGAAGGGCGTCTGCCGCTCGGCTCTAACGATAGATCACGCCGCCGCGGAAACCACCCTGTTGCGGCCGTCGTGCTTGGCGCGGTAGAGCGCGGTGTCGGCGCGCTTGAGTACGTCGGCGACCGGCTCGCCCTTGCGGTCCAGCGTCGCCAGGCCGATCGAGATCGTGACCTCGATGCGCTGGGCGCCCTTGTTGATTTCAGAAGTCTCGCCCACAATAGAGGGATCAAGGTCGCGACTATGCAGGCGGGGGCCCAATGAACGCACGTCGATGGAGCCGCCGTGGCAGTACGCAACGCCGCATCAAGGAAAGTCGGTCCAACATTCCGGCAGTCCAGCAAGCGCCAATCAAACCAGAGCCGAGTTCGTCCGAATCACAGATTAAGAGCGATCACCGCTACGAGCGTCGGATCGCCAACTGGACCGTCGTTGTAGGTGCTTTCACTGTCGTTCTCGCAATCGCCACGGCCGGCAGCGCTTACGTACTCTGGCTCACCGATCATACTCTCCAAGACACACTAAAGGCCCAAACCGCGTCCAGCGAAAGGCAGTTACGGGCATACCTCGGATTTGAATGGGGCGCGGTACTGTTGGACAGCCCTGCTCCGAGTCAAGTCACAGCTTGGATAAGGCTGAAAAATTATGGCTCAACACCTGCCTATAAAGTGAAGGCTTGGCTGAACTTTGCCCGGCGTCCAAGTAACGACGAGCCATTCGACCAAATTCGTACTGCCGAGAACGAGGGCGTGCTTGAGCCAACGGGTAACTTCAACTTGTCGGCTACGCTTCCTAATACACCGGCTCAACTACAGGCCGTCGTTGACGGATCGCACAGCGTTTTCGTTTGGGGCCGTGTCGACTATGTGGATGCTTTCGATCGACCTCGCTTCTATTCCTTTAGGGGAAGAATGAATGGCCCAGTTATGTCCATCATCAGCGACGGCCGCGAAGCGAAAGGCTGGGGATTCGTTCCAACGAGGACTGGTACTACCGGCGACTAAGTTATCGTAAGATGAACCGGTACTCTATCTTAGCTGTCCGATGCCATCAGGCCGCGGCGGAAACCACGCGATTCCGCCCGTCGTGCTTCGCCCGATACAGCGCGGTGTCGGCGCGCTTGAGTACGTCGGCGACAGATTCACCCTTGCGGTCCAGCGTCGACAGGCCGATCGAGATCGTGACCTCGATGCGCTGGGTGCCCTTGCTGATCGCAAAGGTTTCGCCCGCAATCGAGCGGCGAAGGCGCTCGGCGACCATGCCGGCGACGTGCAGATCGGTTTCGGGCATCACGATGACGAATTCCTCGCCGCCGTAGCGGCAGGCGAGATCGATGCCGCGAATCGACTTGCGAATCCGCACCGCGAATTCGCGCAGCACGTCGTCGCCGGCGTCGTGGCCCCAGGTGTCGTTGATGCGCTTGAAGAAGTCGATGTCGAGGATCATCAGCGCCAGCGGCTTGCCGCGGCTGGAGGCCTGTTCGGCCAGCGTCGCCAGATGGCTTTCCATATAGCGGCGGTTGTGCAGTCCGGTCAGTGCGTCGGTGATGGCCATCTCGATGGAGTTCTGCACGTTGTCGCGCAGATGATCGGTGTAGCGCCGGCGGCGGATCTGCGTGCGCGCGCGCGCCAGCAACTCGTTCTTGTCGACCGGGCGCAAGAGATAGTCGTTGACGCCGATTTCGAGGCCGCGCAGCAGCCGCGCATTGTTGTCAGCGTCTGAAATGGCGAGGATCGGCACCTGCCGGGTCCGCTCCAGCGAGCGTGCCTGGCTGCACAGCCGCAGGCCGTCGTAATTTTCCAGCCCGAGCGAGACGATCAGCAGATCGTAATTGCCCTCGGCGGCGTGGAACAGCGCTTCCGCCGGATTGGTTTCGACGTCGACGGTATGCTCGGTCGCGAGAATCGGCGCCAGCCGCTCATAGGACGAAGGCCGGTCGTCGACCAGCAGGATGCGGCCGCCGATACCCTTGTCAGCGACAGCGGTGCGCTCGGGCGCCTCCATGCCGATCTCGAGCGAGGTGATGGCGCGCATGCGCAGCTCGTCCGTCATCATCTTCAGCCGCGTCAGCGAACGAACGCGCGCGATCAGCACGACATCGGACACCGGCTTGGTGAGGAAATCGTCGGCGCCCGCTTCCAGCCCGCGAACGCGGTCGGCGGGGCTGTCGAGCGCGGTGATGATGACGACGGGAATGTAATGCGTGGCCGGATTGGACTTCAGCCGGCGGCACACCTCGAACCCGTCCATGTCAGGCATCATGACGTCGAGCAGGATGATGTCGCATTCGGCGCGCGAACAGATTTCCAGCGCCTGCGCACCGTTGGAGGCGGTCAGCACGTCGAAATATTCGGCGGACAGACGGGCTTCCAGCAGCTTGACGTTGGCGGGAATGTCATCGACGACCAGGATACGCGCAGACATCGAAACTCACTCCTACCCGATAAAACGCCGTACTGTTTCAATAAATTTGCCGACCGAAATCGGCTTGGACAAATATGCCTCGCAGCCGCCCTCGCGGATGCGTTCTTCGTCGCCCTTCATGGCGAATGCCGTTACCGCGACCACGGGGATCGCGCGCAGTTCCGGATCATCCTTGATCCAGCGCGTCACTTCGAGGCCGGACACCTGCGGCAACTGAATATCCATCAGGATCAGATCGGGTCGCAGCTTGCGGACGAGATCGAGCGCCTCGAAACCATTGCTGGTGCCGGAGGTCTGATAGCCATGCGCTTCCAACAGGTCGCGAAAGAGCTTCATGTTGAGCTCGTTGTCCTCCACGATCAGGACGGTTTTTGCCATCCCGCCCCTCCCTCGTCTCAAGGAAACAAGTCCGCCATCCGGTGCGTCCTGCACCGACGGCGCTTGTTGAAAAGTGAATTCAAACTAGCGTCAGATTCGCTCTAACCCGTTAAACCCATGTGCCGAGTTTTCGCGAAGCGGTTTCCACTTGCTTGAACATTTTCGGCAGACTCGGGCATGATGGTTCCCAAACTAGACACCAGAAGTTAACGGAAAGGCAAATCAGCCTGTTGAAAAAGCCTGCTCACAACCCCCGCGAAGTAGCTGAAATCGTTGCCATTCAGGCGCTGTCCTTTGTCGCCGGCGACCCCGAACGGCTGGGCCTGTTCCTGGCCGAAAGCGGCATCGGCCCGGAGACGCTGCGGACGGCTGCCGCCGACCCGCAGTTCCTCGCCTCGGTGCTCGATTTCGTGCTGCGCGATGACGCAACCGTGAAGGCGTTTGCCACCGCCTC
>JAQSDT010000071.1 GCA_029946075.1 bacterium
TCTTCGACCGTGACGGCAAACCCGGCATCCTTGAGATGTCGCACCCAGCCCGTACAGCACCCGCAATTCGGATCCTTGTGAACAGTAATGGCTGGCGACTGCGCCGAGGCAGAAAACGTCGGTAAAAAAGTACCGCTGCGAAGATCGGGAGCGCACTTCGACGCGTCAAATTTCTTGGCTGATTAGTCATTCATTGGTCCTCATCGAAGGGGGCGGCTCTGGGCATACGCATTCAATTGTGATGATGATGGATGGGCGCAGCGGCATTGCCGCGTAGTCCTGCGTAACCCTTCATTTGTTCGGGAGTTAGCAGTGCAGCCGTCGATAGGTGATATTTGAGATGGGTTTCACGCAGTTCGCCCTGCGTGATTGCGACCGACGCCGTTGACGCTGCAAGACTTTCCGGCGTGACGATGCGAGCGGCGAATTGCTGGTCCAGTTCAGATTCTTGCTCGATCAATTTTGACCCGAGCGGCAAGGCTTCAGCCTTCATCGAATCGAACAACGCCTTGACGCCGGCCTGCTGATCGGCGGTCAGGTCGAGCTTATCGGCCAACTCCAAGACGTGAGAGGGGCCCGGATAGCCGTTCAGTTCGGCGGCAAGCGCCAAGCCCATTCCGCGACCAGCCCGGAGGTCCGCAATTTGCTGGTCGGATAGCGCCTTTATTCCTCGAATCTGCATCCCCGAATATGATGTCTGGGAAAACACGGGCGTCGAGAAGAATAACATTGCCGCTACAATGAGTACGGATTTCATGAGTCAGAATCCTCGTTTTTCCCCTGTTGAGGGTCGCTCGGATTAAAGAATTTTTCAAATAACAAGAGCGTAACCGGGCTGTATTTTGCAATCCATTGCACCCCGATGGATGTCCGAAATCAATGCGTGTCCACCGCGAGGCGAGGTCTGCTTGCTGCTTCTGCGGTCTTCCTATTCGGCTTTTGACTTTGTCTTTCTTCAAATTGGACGCGCCTTGCCACCGTGTCCTTGTAATGCTCAGCGGACAGGCCGGACAGCTTAGTGACGAATTCAACGATGCTCCAGATGGCCATAGCGTCATGTCCGAGACCCAAGCCGGCATAACGCTTCGAACTTCCGGCTCCGATTGCTCGGACTCTAGGTGGCAATTCACGCTCCTCGTCATCTAGCATTCACCTCTTTGGCATGTCGTTGGCTCGGCTAATTTTGGATGACGGCGGCCGGTCACAACGAACGGGGATCAATCCTGGTAAAAGGCGATGCAAGTCTTCGCGTCAGGCCCGCTACGCTGGGACCAGAACCTAAGCGGAGAGCGCATCCGATTACTTTTCGAGGACTGTCCGACGAACAACAAAACGACGCCGACGCAGAATAGCTCGCGACAATTTTCATTTCGCCGGTCGGGCCGGCAGGTCGGGCGCGTTCGACGACGGAGGATTTGCGGAGAGTTCGGAGATCAACTGCTTCATCTCCGCAATCTCCTTGACCTGCGCTTCGATGATGCCGTCGGCCAGCTTCCGGACGCGCGGATCGCGGATGTGGGATCGCTCGCTGGTCATGATTGCGATCGAGTGATGCGGGATCATCGCCTTCATGTAGGCGACGTCGCCGACCGTCTGCTGGCTACGGACGAGCCACAGCGCCACGCCGAACACGACGACGCTGCCGAGGACAATCCCGATGTTCGCCTGCCGGTTCTTGTACATCATCCACATGAAGCCGATCATGATGACCGCCATGGTCGCGCCCATCACCAGCGCCATCCACATCCGTGTCTGGCTGAAGAGCACGTGGTCGAGCGCATAGACGTTCAGGTACATCAGAGCGAACATCACGACCGTCGAGGTCGCGATCATCGCGGCGAAGCGGGTATAGGCCATCGTTCGTATTTCCTTTCCATCGCGAGGGTTGAGGAGCCGAAAGGGCCGGCTCGTCGCCGGCCCCCGGCTTCAGGCCGCCATCGCCTTGCAGCTCTCGGCGCAGCTCTTGCAGGCCACCACGCAGTCGTCCATCCCGCCGACGCTCTCGCAATCCCTGGCGCATTCCGCGCAGATCTCCGCGCATTCGCGGCAGACATGCTTGTGATGTGGACTGCTCAGCAGCATGAAATGGGCGGCAGTGCGGCATATCTCGGCGCAAGCCATCATCAGCCTAAAGTGCTCAGGCTCGACGTGCTTTCCGCCGGTCTCCAGGCAATGCGTCATGGCCATCCCGAGACAGGTCCGGTAGCACTGCAGACATTCGTCGATGCACGTCTTCGTATCCTTACTCATCTTCATCGCGCTCTCCTCTGTTTCCCGCCCTCATTGCACATTCAGGACCAGCATCAGGCCGCCGCCGCCGTGCTGCTCCACGTTGTTGTTGGTCGTGTGGTGGGGGATATGGCAGTGCACCAGCCATTTGCCCGCTTTCCGCGCCGTCCAGACCACGTCGTAGCGCTGGCCGGGACCGACGTTGACCGTATCCGCCAGGTATCGCGCGCTTTCCTTGAGGTTCACTCCGTCCACGGCGACGACTTCGAACGGTCCGCCGTGGACGTGCATGGGATGCACGAAGTTGTTGTTCGTCCCGATGAAGCGGAGGTTGATGCTCTGCCCGACCTTCAATGCGACGGTGTCGGTCGACGGCGGCCGACGCTCTTAGAATATTTCGTGCCATCACATTCTCCGTTGTTCAAAAGCACAATCGCAAACGGCTGGCACAACCTGTTGTTCCGTCATCTCGGAAAATGCGAAACCGCGTCGTGCTACGGGCTTTTGGACAGCCGCGCTCACCCGCCGTCGTAATGACGTCGCAACGCCCACCGTCTTCAGAATGTCAGATCATCCCGGCTCGTCGCGGCGGACCTCATACATTTTCAGGCAAGACATTCGGCAATCCAACGGCTAATGATCGCCGCCCGGACTGCCGTAAGGAGATTCTTGTGGTGCCGCTTCCTTCGGCGCGCAGCAGACGGGGCAGCGAAGCATTCATCGGTACCTCCACGTGGCCGCGAGCAGTCGCTCTTCCCACAATGCGCTGGAGGTAGCGAAGACATTGTAGCCGACCCACGGATGCCTCTTGATCGAGTCCAGCCGCTTGATTCCGTCCAGACGGCTGAACCGGCACGTCTTGGGATCGAATACAAACACGCTGAGCGACATCTCCTCAAGGAAGTGTCGCGTGATGCCATGCGTCATGTCGGATCCGTGCTCCTCGCAGATGATCACGCAATCGCGATGCATCAGCCGTTCCGCGCCGGTCAGCGCTTCGATTTCCATGCCTTCCACATCGAGCTTGATCACCACCGGAAGAGATCGATCGATGAGCCCACCTGCAGCCAGGCTGTCCAGCGAAACGATAGGTACAGCGTCCGGCTCGCTTTCGGTCAGCCTGAGGGTCTCCAAGGCTTCATGCCTTGCGCCCGTGATCCTCGCAAAACCGCCTGCCTGTCCACCGACAGCGGCATTGAGCCACCGGAAACGGTCGCCGTTCAGGACCGCGTTCGCACCAAGCCGCTTCGCGTTTTCCGGAGAGGCTTCGATCGCGAGCGTGGGTTGTCTACCAAACGGCCGGCTGGACGCCAGCACGGACCAGTAACCGAAGTTCGCCCCGCAGTCGACGAAGGAATACCTGAGGTCCGCCGCGCACCTTAAGAAGGCTTCGATCTCCTCTTCGTAGTCGTATCTCGGATTGAGCATTCTGCTCCAATATCCGTCGCAGAACGGAATGGCGAAATCGGCGTCCTCGTTCAACCCGACAATGATGTCGCGATCGGCAACGACCGTCGCGACCGTCTTGCAACCGTACCTGTAGCCGCGATGTCCGTAAGGTCGCGTGATGACGGATCCGGCCTGAAGGGCAAGCACCGCGACGCGGTCGATCACGCCGGCGCCGGTCAAAACTCCGCTTTCGCGATCGAAAGCGAGCGGTCGTTCGGCCGCATCTCCGTCAGCCCTGCGCAACGATGCC
Source organism: bacterium (assembly GCA_029946075.1). Taxonomy (GTDB): domain Bacteria; phylum Pseudomonadota; class Alphaproteobacteria; order Rhizobiales; family Xanthobacteraceae; genus Bradyrhizobium. The sequence goes on from JAQSDT010000071.1 coordinate 3,929, forward strand.
TCCATCCATTTCCTCCGAGTGCCGCCGGACCACGCAGCGCGGCGGCACCGGCCGTTCGGCGTTACTTGCCCTTCTGCATCTTCGTGATCGTGATGCCGGCCGTCGCCCGCTCGGCTTCGAACTGGACTTTGTCGCCGACTTTCACTTGTTTGAGCATGGCCGGATCTTGCACACGGAAGACCATGGTCATCCCGTCTTCTTCCATATCGAGATTCTTGATGGGGCCATGCTTCAACGTAATTTTTCCGGCTCCCTCGTCGATCTTCTTTACCTCGCCATTGACCATCGACCCTTGTGCAAATGCGTCGGCCGCCAAAGCAAAAAATAGCGCAAGAACAACGACTGAGATTCCATTAGTCTTCATGCTCAACTCCTTAAAGGTCGGATTGGCCTTATTTTGGGTTAGTTGCTGCTGACGAGTCCCTTGCGATCGCAGGACCGCTCGCGAATATTCTTTGAGCAAGCCCTTTGGCTTTCTCCTCGCTCACGTTCCACACGGCTTCGCCGCGCTAGAATTCTTACTTGCACGGAGCCTGAACTCGCGGTCCGCATTACTTCGACTTTTGCATCTTGGTAATCGTGACGCCCTCCGGCGCCCGTTCGGCTTCGAATGTGACCTTGTCACCCACCTTCACTTTCTTAAGCATCGCCGGGTCATTGACGCGCAGGACCATCGTCATCGCATCCATATCGAGGTTTTTAATCGGGCCGTGCTTCATCGTAATCTTTCCCGCCGCTTCGTCGATCTTCCTGACTTCGCCTCTGACGGCAGTCGCCTGTGCAAGGGCCATGCTAGTGGTGAGCAGGAGCGATGCGGCGATGCCTACTGCCTTGATTGTTCTGATCTTCATGATCTTCCTCTAACTGCGATCGATCGACTAATTCTTGACGACTACTTTCCCGATCATTCCAAATTCTCGATGGGTCGGAATCAGGCACGAATATTCAAACGTTCCGGCTTTCGAGAATTTCCACAAAATTTCTCCGGATTTCTTGGGGGCTAGGCGCAGCCCGTTGGGCTCGTCATGTTCCATGTCGGGATTCTTCTTCATCGCCTCCCCGTGCTTCAGGTTTTCCTCCGTGGTAGCGAGCAGGAACTCATGGGCTTCGGTGCCGACGTTGCGGACGACAAAGCGGATCTGCTCGCCGCGTTTGACCTCGATCTTTGCTGGCGTGTAGTCCATCTCGTTCATGAGGACAACAATCTCGCGCGCCGGCTTTTTCGGGTCTCCCGGCTGACCGGCGGAATACCCGCCGTGCTTGTCGTGTGCCGCGGCGGCAACAGCGTAAGTCATAGCAGCGAGCAGCACGCCGTGCCCTAGGTGTGTTCGTGTCTTTGTCATTTCATTCTCCTGTCGCTAGTGTTTTCATTCGTCTATGGGACGCAGCCGCTACATGCCCTTCATGCCTTTCATCCCTTTCATATCCATGGGCTTCCCTCCCTTTCCTTTTGTGATCTGTTCTTTCGCACCGGTTTGCCGCGGTGCCTCCTTGTTTGGAGCCTCGATTTCGTAGGCGACCGTACCCTTCGGAAACTTGTAGGGACCGGGATCCTTGTAGTCGTCGCGCGCAAGCCCCTCTCGGATCTTCATGACGGTGAACATTCCGCCCATTTCGATGGGACCGAACTGTCCCGAGCCGCTCATCATCATCAGCGTGTTGTCGGGCATTGGCATTTCCATCTCGCCCATGGCCATACCCGTCGATCCCATCACCATGGCGTCGGGCGCCAACTTGCCGACCGCCTTTGCAAGATCTTTCTTCGAAACGCCGATCATATTTCGGACGTCGTGCCCCATCGCGTTCATGGTGTGATGCGACTTGTGGCAGTGGAACGCCCAATCGCCGGGATTGTCGGCGAGCACGTCGAAGACACGAACGGCGCCGACCGGCACGTCGGTTGTCGTCTCAGGATACTGAGCAGTTTCAGGTATCCAGCCGCCATCGGTGCAAGTTACGTTGAATTTGTGGCCGTGCAGATGGATCGGGTGGTTGGTCATGGTGAGGTTGCCGATGCGGACGCGGACGCGGTCGCCAAGCCGGACTGCAATGGGATCGATGCCGGGAAATACTCGGCTGTTCCATGTCCACATGTTGAAGTCGGTCATTTCAGTGACCTTTGGCAGATATGTTCCGGGATCGATCAGGTACGTACTCATGATAAAAACGAAATCGCGATCCACGCGACGGAAGCCCGGATCTCGCGGGTGGACGACGATCATGCCCATCATTCCCATCGCCATCTGAACCATCTCGTCCGAGTGCGGGTGGTACATGAACGTGCCGCTGTACTTCATTTCGAATTCGTAAACGAAGGTCTTGCCAACCGGGATATGGGGTTGGTTCAGGCCGCCGACGCCATCCATCCCGCTCGGGAGGATGACGCCGTGCCAATGCACCGTGGTAGCCTCAGGAAGCCTGTTTGTGACGAAGATGCGGACCTTGTCACCTTCTACGCATTCAATCGTCGGCCCCGGGGATTGACCATTGTAGCCCCAAAGAAAGGCTTTCATTCCTTCGGCGAACTCGCGCACGACCGGTTCGGCGACGAGATGGAATTCCTTCCAGTCGCCGTTCATTCGCCAAGGCAACGTCCAACCGTTCAACGTGACGACCGGATTGTAGTCAGGCCCGCTGGTTGGATGCAGCGGAGGCTGCATCGTCGCTTTTTCCATGAAGGGGGCTTCCGGAATGTTGGCCGCCTGCACCCGGCCGCTCACGGCGCTCGCGCTTATTAGCGCGGCCGATCCGATGAATCCTCTACGCGATAGCATGCTTGACTCCTTAATGGCCGCCACCGCCCCCGCCCGCCTGGGCGGTGGTGGTCTGACGGGGTTGGTTCTGGGACTCTCCGGAGCCGCCGCCGTTGACGACCGTCTGCAGGTCGGACTGGGCGAACCAGAAGCTCCGCTTGGCCTCGATCCCGGCCCGCAACGATGCGATGCGCTGGCGCGCCTCGGTCAGCAGCGCGAAAACGTCGATCTGCATGCTCGAGAAGCGTAGCTGCATTTCTTCGGTGATGATCTTCCGCAGCGGCAGGACCTCGCGCTGATACTGTCCGGCGATTTCGTAGGTCGACCTGTAGACGCGATAGGCGTCCCTGGCCTCAGAGCGTACGTTGATCGCCTTTTCGGTCAGGCGGTTGAACGACTTATTGTAGGTCTCGGCGGCCTGTCGGACCCGCACCTCGCCACCGTCGAAGATCGGGATCTGGAACTGGATGTCGAAGCCGCGTTCGCGGAACGGCGCACTCTCGGGATCGCGCGTCTTACGGTCGATCCCCGCCACGTCCAGCAGCGTCACGAACCGGCTCGCTTCCGTCAGATTCAGCGATTTTGCGAGAGCGTCGAGTTCGATCCGGGAGATCTGGAGGTCAATGCGGTGGCTGACGGCATCGACTTCTATGAAGGGCAGCGCGGACGGGCGCCGCGGCAATGCCGGCAGCGTGTTTGGAAGCCGGAAGGCCAGGTCGCTCCCCCATAGCCCCATCAGTCGCGCAAGGCGTTCGCGCGAACTCGCCGCCTCCTGGCGTATCGATCCGAGTTCCGCCGTGGTCTCGGCGTAGAACACCTGCTCCCGGGCCTGGTCGAGCTTATTGAGCGATCCGGTCTGGCCGAGCTTGAGGGCGAGCTGCGCCGTCGATTCCGCGGTGGATTTGGCGTCCGCGAGAAGCCCGACGAGTTCGTTAGCGGCGACCGCGCGGTAATAGGACCGTCTGACTTCCGCGGCGAGCCGCAGTGTATCGAGCGCGGCCCGCAACTGCGCCTGACGGAAGCGCTGACGCGCGATTTCCGAGCGGAATGGCAGGGTAGCGAGCGCCAGAATGTCGCCGACGACCTGCCGCTCGATCTCGACCGCTCCGTTGCCCGATATCCGGGAAATCGAGAACGTGGGATTGGGCGGCAGGCTCTCCTGAACGAGGTCCGCTTCCGCAAGCGCCAGTTCGTTATAGGCCGCCTGAAGGCC
>JAQSDT010000072.1 GCA_029946075.1 bacterium
TGGAGATGATGCCGTCGAGCTTCGACGGATCGAGCTGTTCGTGCAGCGCGGCGCGCAATTTGTCCGCACCGCCTGCCGGGCGCAGCCGGACGATGCCGAGCGCCGCACCACGGCCGGTACCGCGGCTGATCGTGATGCGCGCGACCGAGCGGATCATATCCGCAAAGCGGGCGATGTTGGCCTTCGACCAGGCGGTCTGGTTGGCCAGCGCCGTGCGATAGGCCAGGCTGTCCAGCACCTCAAAGGTCTCGGTTGAATAGAGGCTGAGATACTTTGGACTGCCGTCATGGGCGACGTAGCGGCGCGCTTCGATGAAACCGTCGATGGCGACGCGCTCTTCGAGGTGCTCGCGGTCGTACCAGCGGTTGAACTCGGCTTCATCCGCTGCGCCGATGTTCATCGACGTCAGCAGCATGCCTTTTCCGGCGATCGGCATTTTCCTGTTCCTATGTGCTGGTTCTGGAAGCCATGTCCGCGATCGCCTTCATCACGGCGTCGCGGACACCTGGATCGTACAGCGTGTGCCCGGCGCCCTCGACGAAACGGACTTCGGCCTCGCGCCATTGCGCCGCCAGCGCGTGCGAGGTAGCCGGCGGGCACAACAGATCGTAGCGCCCCTGCACGATGATGCCGGGAATGCCGGCAAGCCGGCCAACCTCGCGCAGCAATTGATCCGGCTGCATGAAGCTGTCGTTGGAGAAGTAGTGGGCCTCCATGAGCGGCGTGGCGGGCAGGGTGCGTGAGGGTGCGAGGTCGAGCCGGGTGCGCTTCGGCGAATGTTCGGAGAGGATACTTTCCGTCTGCCCCCACGCCTGGATCGCCGGGGCGGAGACGGCTGCATCGGAATGCAGGATGCGGCGAAAATAGGCGTCGATCGGCCGCGCGCGTTCTTCCGGCGGCAACACGCCGAGGAAATCCTCGTATAGCGCAGGGTAGAAGCGCGGCAGCACGTTGAGAAATCCATTCTCGATTTCCTGCCGCGTGCCGAGAAACGTCGCGCGCAGTACGATGCCGCTGACGCGCTCCGGGTGCGCCTCGGCATATGCAAGCGCCAGCGTCGCGCCCCAGGACCCGCCGGCCACCATCCAGCGCTCGAAGCCGAATTTCTCGCGGATCATCTCCATGTCGGCGATCAGGTGCGACAGCGTGTTGCCTTCGCGGCGGCCCTTGGGGCGGCTGCGGCCGGCGCCACGCTGGTCGAACAGCACGGCGTGGAACCGCTCAGGATCGAACAGCCGGCGATGATCGGGCTGGCAGCCCGATCCGGGCCCGCCATGCAGATAGACCGCGGGAATGCCGCCGGCGTGCCCGATGCTCTCGACATGGACTTCATGGCCGTCGCCCACGGCGATGTGCTCCGACGTCAGCGGCGCAAACGGATCGGAACGATGAGCGGATTTGCCGGCGTCGGCGTCAGGCGCCATGCTCGCCTTCCGTCTCCGGCGTGCCGCCGGCAAAATTGCGATAAAGGAAACGGTTGTCGGCCGCAGCAGCCTCGCGCTCGGCCTGCTTGAAAATTTTCGCGTGGATCGGCGACAGCGTACAGGCCGGATCGGTGGCGGCGGCATCGCCGGCCAGCGCAAAGGCCTGGCAGCGGCAGCCGCCGAGGTCGATCTCCCGAAATTCGCAACTCTTGCACGGCTCCTTCATCCATCCGGTACCGCGATAGAGGTTGAGCGCCTCGGAATTCTGCCAGATCCAGGCGATCGAATGGTTCGAGCGTACCGACTCGAATTCGAGGCCGTTAAGGCTTTCGGCGGCGTGGCAGGGCAGGATCTTTCCCGCGGGAGAAATGTTGAAGAACTGCCGGCCCCAGCCGCCCATGCACTTCTTCGGCCGCAGCGCATAGTAGTCCGGCACCACGTAGTCGATGGCGAGCGTGCCCTTCAGCCGGACAGCGGCTTCCTCGACGACGCGGCTGGTCTCCTCGATCTGTTCCAGCGTCGGCATCAGCGCCGCCCGGTTCTTCAGGGCCCAGCCGTAATACTGGACGTTGGCGACTTCCAGCCGGTCGGCGTCGAGATCGACCGCCATCTGGATGATGTCGGAGAGCTGATGCAGGTTCTGCCGGTGCATCACGGCATTCACCGTCAGCGGCAATTCGAGCTCGCGCGTCCATCGCGCGACTTCGATCTTCTTCTCATGCGCATTCTTCAGGCCGGCGACGCGGTCGGCGACGCTGGGCTCGTTACCCTGAAAGCTGATCTGGACGTGGCACAGCCCGGCATCGGCGAGCGCGGACAGCTTCTCTCTTGTCAGCAACACGGCCGACGTGATCAGGTTGCTGTAGAGCCCGACGTCGCTCGCATGCTGCACGAGTTCGACCAGATCCTTGCGCGCCGTGGGTTCGCCGCCGGAGAAATGGATCTGCAGCACGCCGATCTCGGCAAGCTCGCTCAGCACCTTCTTCCATTCGGCAGTGGTGAGTTCCGTGCCGCCCCGGTCGAGTTCGATCGGGTTGGAGCAATAGGGGCATTGCAGCGGGCAGCGATGGGTGAGTTCGGCCAGCACCGCCAGCGGAATGCCAAACGTCTCCGCTGTCGAACGCCGCTGTTCCAGCACCGCGAGCCCATCGGTCGGCGGGGTGCCGGCGAGGCCGCTCATGACGTCTTCTCGCGGGCTTCGGTCAGAAAGCCCTTGTCGGCGAGATCCTGCAGCATCGCGACGACGTCGGTGGCGATCGCCTCGCGCGGCGCGGAATATTTGGCGGCGAGCTGGTCGACCATCTCGGCGACGCTGAGCACGCCGTCGCAGAGCTGCAGCACTTCGACAGCGATCTCGTCCGGCGCCAGCACGCGCTCCGGCGCGAGGATAACCCAGACCTGCCGCGTCTCATCGAACTTCAGCCTGGCGTGACGCGGCAATTTCGGCCGGCTCGCCTCGCTGACGCTGATGTTGCGGCTGGACGCCATCCTCAATTCCCGTTCTCAGTTTCCTTGGGGCACGAACGCGCCGGGCGGTATGTGGCCGTCGACATAGGCATGATACAGCGCGTCGAGCTGAACCCATAGCACATTGGTCTTGAAGATCAGCGCGTTGCAGACTGCCTCTCGTTCCGCCGGTATCCTGGCATTGGCCTTGACGTAGTCGAGCGCAAAACCGGCATCGCGCGGCGCCTGCGTCAGGCGTCGGCTGAAATAGCTCATGATGTCGGGATTGACGAAGTCATAATGCTGCAGCATCCCCGAGATGCGCTCTTCGTGCAGGTTCGGCGCGAACAGTTCGGTGAGCGAGGAAGCAATCGCCTCCAATGGCGACTTGTCGCGGCAGAAATGCACATAGGCTTCCACCGCAAAGCGCGTCGCGGGCAGGATACCTTCGGTTGATTCCACGTAGGTATTGTCGAGGCCGAGGCCTTCGGTCAGCTTCAGCCAGCGCTCGATGCCGCCCTCCGCGCCGGGATCGCCGTCATGGTCCTCGATGCGGTGCCGCCACTCGATCCTTGTGGTGCGGTCGCGGAAGCGCGAGATCACCATCGCGTCCTTTAGCGGGATCGTGCTCTGGTAATAGTATCGATTGAGCGCCCAGGCCTGCACCTGACCCTTGTTGAGCTTGCCGCCATGCAGCAGCCGGTGGAACGGGTGCAAATTGTGGTACCGCGTCGCGCCGATGTGGCGCAGCATCGCTTCCATTTCCTCGGCGCTATCAAGCGTGACGCCCTTGCCGATCGATAGCGCGGTCATTCCACCGGATGACATGACGTTCACAGCGCGATCTCCGTTCCGTCGGCTGGGATTTGCCAGCCTGCCTGTTCCAGGCTGTTGCGTTCGTCCGACCCGTGCAGCAGCGCCGGATTGGAGTTGTTGATATGCAAGAACAGCTTTCGGCCGATGTCGAGGCCGGCAAGGCTCTCGATGGCGCCGTCGCCGCCGGACATCGAGATGTGTCCCATGCCTTGGCCCGTCTTGGCGCCGAGGCCGGCCACGATCAATTCGTCATCGCGCCACACCGTGCCGTCGAAGAACACCAGTGCGGCGCCCGCCAGCCGGGCCTTGAGGTCGTCGGTCACCCGCGCGCAGGCGGCGAGGAAGTAGAAATATTTGCCGCTGGCCTTGTCCGTGACTCGAAGGCCCAGCGTATCGCCCACGCCGTCCTTGCCGGACGGGTGCGCCTTGCCTTCGAGATACCACGCGCCCTTGCCGGGAACTTCGAACGGCAGCACCTCGATGCCGGAGGGCGAGCCGTCGGGCAGGGTGGGTTCGAACGGCCTGTCCACCTTGATCGGCAGCCGCGTCACATTCTTCTCGCTCAGCACGTTGAAGATGCTGTTGGACCGGAGGATCGCAAGCACGCGCTCATGCCCGTAGAGCGTGAAGGGTGAGCCTTCACGCATCGACAGCAGGCCCGTGACCGCATCGATTTCGCCGTTGGTGAGAATGACGCCCGCGATCGGGCTGTGCCGGAGCTTGCCCGCCCTGGGATGAAGCTGCGGTGTCGCCGTCACTTGCTGGCGCAGGTCGGGGGAGGCGTTGACGAGAAACCAGTGTTCGCCGTCGGCACTGAACGCGATCGAGGCCTGGGTGCTCTGCAATTCCGGCTTGTCGTTTCGTGAGGTCCGGCAAACCGGACAGCCGCAATTCCATTGCGGAACCCCGCCGCCTGCCGCGGCGCCCAGGACGACGACGCGAAGCATGATCCGTCTCCTGGAGTTTCTACAAACACAAAGTCAAAACGAAACGAGATGGAGTCAAAACGAAACGAGGCGGACACCGGCCTTGCTCACGTTTCCACGATCGGGAACGTGTCAGGCCCGGAGGTCCACCTGCGTCAGAACGTGAAGTTGCGCGACCGCTTACTTGCGGGTGGCGCACACATACATGTTGATTTCCATGCCGACCGCCACTTCGACGATCTTCGGTGCTTTCCAGGCCATTGGGCTCTCCATTGATACCGGACGGACTCCGCCCTCGTCCGCTAAGGTACTTCGGATCGAAAAGTTCGCCAGTGAAATCTTTTGCGTGCAGGCCTTGTTTGGGTATGCTGCATCGCAAAAGGATTTCACGGGTTTGTGCAGGGGCCACCGTTCAAAACGGCGTGGGGTCAGGCTTTTCGCGGTTGTCCGCAGCGCCGGGAATGCCAATTTTGGGGTCGAGGGAGCGGCAAATCGCTCCAATAAAGAACTTGTGAGAAGTCCGGGCCCAGGCATGCATGGGCTCGCTGGAATGAAGGCTGTCGCCAATGCCACGCTACTTCTTCAATACCCGTATCGGCGATGAGCTGATCTCGGATCCCGACGGCGAAGTGCTGCGGGATCCCGACCGCGCCTGGGAGATGGCGCGCGCCATGATCCGCGAACTGCTCAAGACCGACGGCGCCGATGGCGCGCTGCTGAGCGCGACCATCGAGGTGACCGATGACGAGGGCGAGATCGTGCTGGAGTTTCCGTTCTCCGAAGCGATTCTCGATGCCCCGGGTGCCGCCGTCACCCGGCACTAACGGCGCATCGCCACGCGTCTTCATGGTGCAACCGCAGCAAGCAATTCCGATTGCGCATCGGCATGAAAGTGTCGAAGACTGCAATCTCGGAGAGCCGCCGGCGCCGGCATCGCGTGCCCGCGCATAGAGAAATGGCCTCCGCCAGGGAGAACGCCCATGAATAGCTATTCGTCCGCGCCGCGCAGCCTGTTGCTGGCCGGTGCATTCCTCGGTGTATTCACGTTGACTGCCGTTGCCCAGCAGCCCGCCGCCGCTCCGCCGGCTGCCGGCGCTGCGCCCGCGGCTGCGCCGCTTCCTCCGGGATCGCCGTTGATCGGCCGCCCCGCAGGCAGCGAAGCTGCCGCCAAGCTCGCCCCGGTCGCGCCGCCACCGATTCCGGCTGCGCCGGACAAGCTGCCGACCGCGAAGCTCAAGCTCCCGGCCGGTTTCAATATTGAGGTCTATGCCGCCGGGATGGCGAACGCGCGCTCGCTCGCGCTGGGCGACAAGGGCACCGTGTTCGTCGGCAGCCGCCTCGTCGACAAGGTCTATGCGATCGTCAACAAGGACGGCAAGCGCGAGGTCAAGGTGCTGGCGTCGGGCCTCTACCGGCCGAACGGCATCGCCTTCAAGGACGGCACGCTCTACATCGCCGAGCTTTCCAAGGTCTCCAAGATCGAGAAGGTCGAAGACGTTCTGGACAATCCGCCGAAGCCGACTGTCATCTTCGACAAGCTGCCAAAGGACGAGGCCCATGGCTGGAAGTTCATCGGCATCGGTCCGGACGGCAAGCTCTACGTTCCGGTCGGACAGCCCGGCAACAACGTGCTCAGCGACGACGATCACGGCCTGATTCGCCGCATGAACCTCGACGGCTCCGGCGCTGAAGTGATCGCCAGGGGTGTGCGCAACACCGTCGGCTTCGACTGGCACCCCGAAACCAAGCAGCTCTACTTCACCGACAACGGCCGCGACTGGATGTCGGAAGACGTGCCGCAAGACGAGCTCAACCGCATCACCAAGGTCGGTGAGCATTTCGGCGCCCCGTACTGCCTGCAGGGCAACATCGTTGATCCCGAATTCGGCTGGGGCAAGTCCTGCAGCGATTTCACCGCGCCCGTCGGCCTGCTCGGCCCGCATTCGGCGGCGCTCGGCATGCGCTTCTACACGGGCAAGATGTTCCCGGGCACCTACAAGAACGTCGCCATCATCGCGCGGCACGGCTCGTGGAACCGGTCGAAGAAGGTCGGCGGCGACCTCGTCATCGCCAGGCTCAACAAGGACGGCACGATGAAATCGCTGGAGCCGTTCCTCACCGGCTTCGTCGAGGACAACAAGTATATCGGCCGCCCGGTCGACGTGCTGCAGATGAAGGACGGTTCGCTGCTGGTTTCCGACGACTGGAACGGCGCGGTCTATCGCATCACCTACGGCAAGCAGAAAGTGGCGGGCAAGCAATAGCCCGCGACGTCATTGCGAGCGAAGCGAAGCAATCCATGCCTCAACTCGGGGAAAGATGGATTGCTTCGTCGCTTGCGCTCCTCGCAATGACGGAAATGCGGAGCAACTGATGCGTAAGATCATGGCGGCGCTGGCGTTCGTGTCCCTTGCGTTCGCTGCAAGCGCCGAAACATTCCAGGAGCGCGTCGCGCCCTGTCTCGCCTGCCACGGCGAAAAGGGACAATCCGAAGCCGAAAACACGCCTTCGCTCGGCGGGCAGCAGGCGCCTTACACGCTGATCCAGCTCTTCATGTTCCGCGAGAAGCTTCGCGTTTTCGAGCCGATGAACGAGTTGGCGAAAGGGTTGACCGACGGCGACCTGACAACCTTCTCGGACTTCATCGCCAAAATTCCGAAACCCGCAGCTCCCGCCGATGCCGGCGAGCCCGCGCGGCTGCAGCGCGGCCAGACGCTGGTGGTCCAGCACCGCTGCGACACCTGTCACAACCCGGATTTATCAGGCAAGGAAAACGTCCCGCGCATCGCCAACCAGCGCGAGGACTATCTCGCCAAAACCCTTGCCGAGTACAAGGACAACAGCCGCCGCGGCTATGACGGCAGCATGGCCGATGTGATGGGTCCGATTACGTCGGAGCAGATCGGCGATCTCGCCTATTTCATCGCCCGCATCCGCTAGATTCGAGCGTCGGCCCCGGCTGGCATTGCCGTGCGCCCGGCGCTACAAGGGCAGCAATCCAAATGGAGCTTTGCATGCAGGATCTCTGGCGCCTGTCGGCTGCCGAAATGGCCGCGCTGATCAAGTCGAGGAAGGTTTCCGCCCAGGAGGCGGCGACGGCGGCGCTGGCGCGCCTCGATGCGGTCAATCCGGGGATTAATGCCGTCGTCGACCACAGGCCCGAGGACGTGCTGGCGCAGGCTATCGCCATCGATGCCTTGATCGGGCGCGGCGAAGATGCCGGTCCGCTCGGCGGCGTGCCGGTCACGGTGAAGGTCAACATCGACCAGGAGGGCTATGCC
>JAQSDT010000073.1 GCA_029946075.1 bacterium
TGAGGCTGCGAACGGGCCGTCTTACTTGGCGCCGGCGGTCTGGGCGGCCGCGCCGCTTGCCTGGCTCGAGAGCGAGCCGGCCTGGTCGATCGCGGTGCGGAAGTGGTTGTTGCCGTCGCCCAGCGTGATACGGCGCTGGCAGATCGGCATGCAGCTGTAGGATTCCCGCTCGACGCCGCGATAGATGGTGACGAGCTGATCGGTCGGGCCCTCGACCATGATCTGGCGATCGACCAGCACTTCGCCGTTGCGGTCCATGGCGATGAAATTGGTCGCGCCGTAGCCCTTGCCGGTCACCACGACGATGCCGCCGCTCTGCAGCGTGACGTCGGCGATCAGGGGGTTTCCGACCACGATGGTCGAAGCCTTGGCGGGCAGCTTCACCAGCTTCGCCTGGTCGACATAGACGGCAATTCTGTCTTCGGGTGCGGCCACGGACAGTGCAGGCCACAACAGCATGGCCATTGCGAGCGAGAGCAACCCAAAACGCGCAGACGCGCGAATACGCTGGGACTTGAACAACATACTGTACCCCGGGGCATTACAAGCCGGCAAAAGCGATACGCAGCGGAACCGGCGCCCGACGGGGTGAATCTGACGGCAATTCGTGAATGAAGTGCAAAGAGGCCGACGATTTCCGCCGCCTGGGCTTCATATCCTTGTTTTGACGCGCTTTCCTTGCGCGAACCGGCGTCCACTTCGCCTGAAAACGCTATGCCTGTTTCCGGAACGGATAAGCCAGTTGCGCCATGATTTCGCGCGGAAACGTGGCATGGTCGTCGACACCGTAATTGTCCGGCAGCTTGCCCGCGGGCATCCGATAGGTGCCGAACAACAGGTCCCAGAGCGGGAAAGTGCCGGCGAAATTGGTATTGCCTCCCTCCTCCGGCGCGGTGTGATGCCAGCGGTGGAACACCGGCGTCGCCAGAACATATCTGAACGGCCCCAGCGTCCAGTTGAGATTGGCGTGCACGAACGCCGAATGGAAGATGTTGAACGGGCCGAGCCAGAGCATCACGCCCGGCGAAATCCCGGCCATCAGCAGCACCACGTCGACGCCGATGGTGCCGAGCACGAGGTTTACGGGGTGGAAGCGCGCCGCCGAAATCCAGTCGACATCCTCGGAGGAGTGATGGATGGCGTGATACTTCCAGAACCCGCCGCGGTGGAACATCCGGTGCAGCCAGTACATCAGGAAATCAGCCAGCACCAGGAACAGGATCGCCTGCAGCCACAGCGGCAGCATCGACAATGGACCGTGACCGTTGTCGTAGAACGCGATCAGCTCATCTGCATCGCGGATTCCGAATACGATGGCCGCACCGAACACGAGAAAGCCGATCCGGAACACGCGCGCAAACAGCGGCACCAGGAACCAGTAGGCGAGATCGGTGACGAGTTCTCGCTTGCACCACCAGGGCCTGCCGGGATTGCAGGCCCAGAAATGCGCCAATACCGAAAACAGCAGTGCGAGCGCGATCGTGGCCGGAATGACCTTGGCGAGCGTCTGGCCGAGCATCTCGATGATTTCGGTCGGCAGGTTGGACATCGCTTCCCGCGTAGCAGAATCCTGCTGCGCTCGCCAGTTGAGGCCTTCTCAAACGGCAGGCTTCACGCCGCCGTGGCGGCCGCTTTCGGCGCGGCGGCCTCTGAAGCCAGCGCGTGGCCCATGCGGTTGAAGCGGCGCTCGATGAACGGCTCGATCAGGTAGTAGCTGAAGGCCAGCGAGATGGCGGCCACCGTCACGAACAGCAGCACCAGGTTCGTCGGGACTATCGCGGTCATCGCCGACAGCACGGCAAAATGAATGAGATAGATCGCATAGGAGTGACGCCCGAACAGCGCCATCGCCGGCATCGTGACGTTGCTGGCGAGCACCGCGAAGGCGAACACGGCCAGCAGCGCGACTTCGGCGCCCCACGCCGAGGACAGCGCAGCGCCGAACAGGAACAGCGCGCCCCAGGTCGGGTGGCTCTTCAGCTCGATGTAATCGTAGAGCAGGATGCCGAAACCGAAGCAGATCAACTGGTGCGGCAGCCAGCAGTAGAAGATGCCCTCGGCCAGCGGCTTCTGTCCTGGCGGCAGCGACGCGGCCAGATTGGGAATGAGATAATTGTCGGCGGCGAATTGTCCGATGACGCTGATCAGCGCGATCAGCGCGTAGCACAGCATCGGACCGTTGCTGCGCCGGAACAGCGCGATCAGCAACGGAAACAGCAGATAGAACTGCATTTCCACCGCAATGCTCCAGCCGCCGGGAACGACCGAATTATAGGCGGTGACGCTGTTGCCGTGCAGAAACAGGAATGTCAGGAGCACGTCGACCGGGCCGATGCCGTCGGGCGCAAACGTCTTGATCCCCTGCCCTCTGGTCAGCAGCAGATAGAAGACGATGGCGACCCAGAACAGCGGTGCGATGCGAAAGACGCGGCGGATGTAGAACGAGCGCGCGGCGGCAAGATCGAGCCTGCCGCCATAGGTCAGCATCATCGTGTACCCGCTGACGATGAAGAACAGCTGCACGCCGAGTTCACCGCAGGTTTTTGCGAACCAGGTGAGGACAGGAATGGAACCGACGGCTTCTTCCTGGCTATGCACCGCGATGACCAGCAGGATCGCCACGCCCCGCAGCAGATCCAGCGATTGGTTGCGCTGTGTCATGGCATATGTGCCGTCAGTTGCCGGTGCGGACGTGTAGTACGGCGTTCTTGTCGGTGTAGACGCGCTGCCAGCCGCCGACATGGTCGAGCAGGCCGACTGCCGGCGTTCCCGGCGTCAGCAGCACGGCGTCGATCTCCCAGGTCTTGAGCATGTCGAGAAGCTGGTTGACGTCCTTGAGCTGCATGGCGCGATAATACGCCACTTCAAAGGCCTCGCCGTAGAGTTCGGCGCGCCCGTCGATGAACACCGGCATCTGCCGCCAGATCAGGTATCCGCCGAACGGAAGATCGTTGAGCACCCGCTTCGGCTTGCGCGCCTGCAAGGCGTCGACGGCGGCAACGGGCGATTGTCCTTCCGGCGGCGCAAAGGCCGCGCTGGCCGAAGTCAACCAGGTCCAGCCGCCCAGCAAGACGGCCAATACCGCCACGGCGGCGGCTGGCACGCGCGTTCGGGCAAAGGCCGCCGGCTGCATCGCAAATTGCTGCGCCACCGGCACCACCACGACGATCGGCAGCAGCAGCGCGAACAGTTCGACGTTCCGGACATGGGCCAGCGCCATGTGCAGCAGGCCCAGCACCAGCGCGATCCGCGGCGGCGACAGCTTGACACCGCTAAAGAGCGCGCCGCCGACAAGGACCAGGATCGATGCTTCGAACGCGCCGAACCTGCTGAAATCCGCCGGCATCCACTCGTAGATCAGATGCAGGAGTTCGCCGAGATCGAGGATCTTGCGGGCGGCAAGGATCGAGCCCCAGCCATAGGGCGTGGCGCAGCACGCCAGCAGCGCACCGGCGCCGAATGCCGCCCAGCGCAGCGCCAGCGTCTTTCGCTCCGCGCGGTCCGCATTCCACAGCGCATCGAGGCCGCACGCGCCGGCGAACACGATACCGAAGACGAAACCGCCATGAAGATTGGTCCAGAGCGCAAGCAGCGCCAGCAGCCAGAATGACGGCGCCTTGCCGCGCTCGCTGGCCGACAACAATCCGTAGGCCCACGCCACCATGATCGGCAGCACCAGCACATGCGGACGTGCCAGGAGATGCCCCATCGAGAGCACCAGCGCCGCCAGCGTGACGGTGACGGTATAGGTGGTGGAAACACGCTGGCCGAGGATCCAGGCCAGCAATCCGAAGGTGAGGCCGACCGCGATCGAGGTCAGGACCACCGGGCCGGTCCATCCGGCCGCATTATAGCTGAGCGCGAACAGCACCTGCGCCAACCAGGACGACGACGTCCACGGCTCACCGAATTTGGTGAAGGAGTAGATGTCTGCGCGCGGCATTGCAGCGTGATCGAGAATCCACTGACCGACCGTAATCTGCCAGTAGGTATCGGAATCGTTGAGCAGTGCACGGCCGTTGATGAGCAGCAGCGCGTAGGCGCCGAGGCCGATCCAGAGCCATGCCGGGACCTGGGCAAGGCTGAAGGATTTCTCCCTGGGGATCGTGACGGCTTCGATGCTCATGTGAAATTCTAGTGCCGGAACGGATAGGCCAGTTGCCCGCCGATCTCCGTGGGCACGCCCTGCTCGGCATCGACACCGTAATTGTCGGGGAGTTGGTTCTCCGGCATCCGGAACGTCCCGAACAGGATGTCCCACAGCGGGAAGGTACCGGCGAAGTTGGTGTTGCCGCCTTCTTCGAGCGATGTGTGATGCCAGCGGTGGAACACCGGTGTGGCCAGCACATATCTAAAGGGTCCGAGCGTCCAGTTCAGGTTGGCGTGGACAAAGGCGGAGTGGAAGGTGGTGAACGGCCCGACCCACAGCATGATATTGGGCGAAATACCTGCGATTAGCAGGATGACGTCGACCAGGATCGTTCCGATGAACAGATTGACCGGATGAAAGCGCGCGGCCGAGATCCATTCCAGATCTTCGGATGAGTGATGGATCGCATGATATTTCCAGAACCCGCCGCCGTGGAACATCCGGTGCAGCCAGTACAGCATGAAGTCGGATGCGACCAGGAACAGCAACGCCTGGACCCAGAGCGGAAGCTGCGCCAGCGGCCCGTGGCCATTGTCGTAGAATGCGATCAGCTCATCGGCTTCGTGAATATTGAAGAGGACACCGGCGCCGATCACCAACAGGCCAATGCGGAACACGCGCGCGAAGACCGGCACGAAGAACCAGTAGCAGATGTCGGTGATCAGCTCGCTCTTGCGCCACCACGGCTTGCCGGGATTGCAGGCCCAGAAATGCGAGAGCACCGTAAAGACCAGCGCCAGCCCTACCGTCACCGGCACGAGCTTCGCCATGGTCTGGCCCAGCATCTCGATGACTTCCAACGGCAAACTGGACATGACGGCCTCACGGAACAGGAGAGTTACAGGGGTAGCCGCTCGCGCTTAAGGAGCCGTGAATCAAGCGTAGCGAGCCCGCGCCGGATTCCATAAGCAAAGGCTATTGCAGGCGATTTCGCATTTTATCGAATGTCTTAATGCGGCGTTTACTCTGCTCAAGAACAGCGAGTTCCATCCGAATTTACGCAGTCGAATTAACTGCGGAGCAATTGTCGCACCCTAGGGTGACGCCATGGTCACGGTGCTGAGAACGCCGGCGAGACCAAACATTAGTTCGACCAGCCACGTGTACACAGGAGTACCCAATGAAGAACCTCGTTTCGCGTTTCGTGAAGGATGAGTCCGGCGCCACCGCTATCGAATACGGCCTGATTGCCGCCGGTATCGCGATCGCGATCATCACCGCCGTCAACGGCGTCGGCAGCAAGCTGTCCAGCAACTTCGCGACCATCTCGACTTCGCTGAAGTAAGCGACGGTTTTCAGTTAACGCAAAGGCCCCGGTCCATCCGGGGCCTTTGTCGTTTGTGCCGGACGCGGGTTCCGGACGGAAGACTGCCGATCGGGTCACTATCCCGGCTATTGCCGGCTATTTCCCGATTGTTCACTTCTGGTGGCTAGGCTCCGCCAGTCCCTCGACCTCGCGTTAACAGCCCGGGCTGATGTGAAATCATGATCCTCGATGCCGCCCGTCTCATGCTGTTTCCGGCCTTGATGGCATTCGCTGCCGCAAGCGACCTCTTCACGATGACGATTTCGAACAAGGTTTCGCTGGCGCTGATCGCAGGCTTTGTCGTGCTGGCGGTCCTCGGTGGCATGGGCCTGCACGAACTGGCGATGCATTTCGCCGCCGGCGCGGCCGTGCTGGTCGTTGCCTTTGCCTGCTTTGCGATGGGCTGGATGGGCGGCGGCGACGCCAAGGTGATTTCCTGCGTCGCGCTGTGGTTCGGTTTCGACCATCTCCTTAATTACCTTGTCTAT
Organism: bacterium; assembly: GCA_029946075.1. GTDB lineage: Bacteria > Pseudomonadota > Alphaproteobacteria > Rhizobiales > Xanthobacteraceae > Bradyrhizobium. Next base: position 5,945 of record JAQSDT010000073.1, read on the forward strand.
GCGTCGCTGTTCGGCGGCGCGCTGACCTTGCTGCTATTGTATTTTCGGCAGTGGCCGCTGCCGGGCCTGCTCTCGGGCCAGGCCTGGCTGAACCGGCTCCACGACCGCCAGACCGGAATTCCCTACGGCATCGCGCTCGCGCTCGGCGCGCTGATGATCTATCCCGAGACCCAATGGATCAAGGCGATCGACCTGACCCACCTTGCGATGCGCTGACGCGCCGTCGCTCCTTTGGCCGGTAACTTTCGGTTAAGGCAATTTACACACGCCTCATTAACCATGCTTTGACGAATAGCTGGTCAACTCCCATCACGGCGGCGGCAGCGTCGCGGCGTAATGTGGAAAGTGAAGCGTATGAATACCGCACGCATTGTCGTCCTGGCTGTGGCCATCGGCGCCGGTGGTCTCGCCGCCTATCTGGCCAGCGGGTCCGATACCCCGCCTGCCCCGGCCGCACCCGTCGCACAGCTCCCGACCGCGGAAGTTCTCGTCGCGAAAGCCGACATCGGACTTGGCCAGTCGGTCAAGGCCGAGGACATGCAGTGGCAGGCCTGGCCTGCCTCGGGCGTCGGCAACTTCATCAGCCGCGCCAGCAAGGCGGAAGCCATCAAGGAAATCACCGGCTCGATCGCACGCTCGCCCTTTGTCGCGGGTGAACCGATCCGCGAGCAGAAGCTGGTCAAGGCCGACGGTTCCGGCTTCATGGCAGCGATCCTGCCGAGCGGCATGCGCGCCATTTCCACCGAAATTTCGCCGGAAACCGGCGCCGGCGGCTTCATCCTGCCGAACGACCGCGTCGACGTGATCCTTTCCAAGCGGGAGAAGAACCCGGACAACAAGGGTCCTGACGTTTCCAATTCGGAGATCATCCTGTCCAACGTTCGCGTGCTCGCGATCGACCAGGCGCCGAAGGAAAAAGAGGGCATCAACGCGCTGGTCGGCAAGACCGTCACGCTCGAACTGAAGCCCGAGCAGGCCGAGACGCTGGCGCGCGCGCGCCAGAGCGGCACGCTGACGCTGGCGTTGCGCAGCATCGCCGACGTCAACAAGATCGAGAAGATCGAAGATCAATCCAGCAAGCGCGGCGAAGGCATCAACGTCGTTCGCTACGGCGTCGCCATCCAGCAGACGGTGCAGAAGTGACCGAAAGGACGCACGATATGAAGTGCAGGGGAAAACAGCCGATGATGCGTACGTTCATCGTCCGCGCCCTGTCGTTTTCGGCCGTGGCTGCACTGACGCTCAATCCGGCGCTGACGCCCGTGGTGGCCAGCGACTACCGCGTTGCCCCTCCGCCCGCCGCCATGGACGGACAGATGAACGCGCGTCCGGTTTCGCTCGGTATCGGCAAGTCGGTGGTGATCGACCTGCCGCGCGAGATCAAGGACGTGCTCGTCGCCGATCCGAAGATCGCCAACGCCGTCGTCCGCTCGACCCAGCGCGCCTACATCATCGGCGCCGCGGTCGGCCAGACCAACATCATCTTCTTCGACGCCGCCGGCCAGCAGATCGCGGCCTACGACATCGCGGTCAAGCGCGACCTCAACGGCATGCGCGCCGCGTTGCGGCAGGCGCTGCCAAATTCGGACATCCAGATCGAAGGTATCGGCGAGGGCGTGGTGCTGACCGGCACCGCCGCTTCCCCGGTCGAGGCGCAGCAGGCCGCCGACATGGCCGCGCGCCTGGTGGGCGGCGCGGACCGGGTCGTCAATTCGATCGCAGTGCGCGGTCGCGATCAGGTAATGCTGAAGGTGACCGTTGCCGAAGTGGCGCGCAACATCGTCAAGCAGCTCGGCATCGACCTCACCGCCAACATGACCTACGGCACCGCGGTGGTGAACTTCACCAATTCGAACCCGTTCACGGCCTATGGCCGCCCGCTGGTCACCGGCAATACGGCGGCGTCCTCGTTCGGCGGCGGCAGCGTTCCGTC
>JAQSDT010000074.1 GCA_029946075.1 bacterium
ATTCGGGCTACGGCGCATCGAAATTCGCAGTGCGCGGCCTGGCTGAAACGCTGCGTGTCGAACTGGCCGGAAAGGGCGTCGTAGACGATCTGCAGGATGCTATCGCCCCATCCGTCATTGGCGTTGGTCCGCTTGTCGAGCACCGGAACACCGACAAGCCGCACCACACGGGACGGATGGATGCGCGCCTGGACGCCGTTGGTCCCGGCCACCTCGTAATAACTCGGCTCGCCATAGAACGGGCTCGTCACATCGCGCATGATCTCGCCGGCCGAAACCTCGTGGCGAGGCAGCACATGGACGTATTCGAGGCTCCCCACCTTAACACGGTCGATAACCAGTTCCTGCGATGGATCATCGCCCTTGATGCCGATGACGATTGCCGCACCGCCGAACAGTCGGGCTGTCTGCAGTGCTTCCGTCACCTTGCCCTGGACGTTGAACGTGTTCTCGACTTCCTCGATCTTCTCGATTTGGGGACCGTCAGCCTGCCAGTCGCGCCATTCCCGCGTCATGTCGTTCGGGATGATGTCGACGATCTTGCGAGCCAGCCAATCCGACCGGTGCATCGCGTTCAACTCGTCATGCGCGACGATGCGATAGCCGAACACCTGGCTGACGGTCTTGTCCTTCGCCGTGCCGAGGCCGGTCACGAGCGACTTGAGGCTGTCCAGAATTTGCATCAGTCGACAACCTCAAGCAGGCGGTAGATATAGCCGTCATCCAGCATCAACTCAGTCAGCGCCCATACCAGCGCATCGGCGCGGTCGGGCGAGCCTTCGCCGACATATCCTTCCGGCGCGATCGAGCACATCTGGTCTTCCAGTTCTGGAAATGAGCCGACGTGCGAGACGCGACCCTGTTCGTATAGGGCGGCCACCGGCTCCGCTCGAGCAACCTTGCCCCGCGATGCCGTGACTTCCTTGTATGACGCCTTGGCGTCGATGGTCCGAATGACGTGCTGGACCATCGCGCCGCCGAAATTGCGCTCCGCTACGATCCGATCCGCCTTGAATGCGTCTGGCGTGGGCGACCAGCGTCCATGATACGCGTCGACAGCGCGACGCCCCCAGCCGTCTGGAGATAGCTTGCAAGTCTGGTCAGCGAGAACATAAGCCCGGCCGTCCACACCCTTGCCAGCCACCACAATGCCGATCTCGTCGCCGTCATCGCTTTCGCCCTTGGTGCCCGATGGATCGACCGCGACCACGATCCGCTGCATATCGGGGGCGTTCTTGACCCTCCCCGCGTCGATCGCGTCCCGCGTCCACAGCGCGCCTGGCAGATCGTCGAGGATCTCGGCGTTCAGTTCCTGCCGACCGAGCCGCGTCCCCTCGTATTTGTCCCGGATGGCACGAAGGAACGTAGGCGCCAGGTTACCGGCATTGTCGAAGGTCGAGCCCCGCGTGATGACGGTGCGGGCGTCCTTCGCGATCTCCTTGACCAGCGGCAGCGGCTTGGGCGTCGTCGTGATGCAGGTCCGCGGCCGATCTCCAAGCCGAAGCCCGAACATCGCCATGTCCCACGTCTCGCGCAGATACTTCCATGCCGCGAGCTCGTCGGCCCAGATGATCTCCGATTGCGGGCCACGTAGACGTTCCGGCTCTTCGGCTGAGAACAATGTCGCCACCGCCCCATTCGCCCATGTCAGGCGGCGCTTGGATGGCTCATAGGACGGACGGCCCAGCGGTTGCCCGTCGATCGTCCTGTCCCCTGCCCAGCAGACCGCAAGCAGCCCGCTCTCGCCTTCCACCATAACGTCGCGGGCGTCAGATGCCGTCGGCGCGATCAGGTGCGCCCGCATCGCCCCGCCCTTGATCTGCTCCCTGACCCATTCGGCGCCGCAGCGCGTCTTGCCGAACCCGCGACCGGCCAGCACCAGCCAGGTCTGCCAATCGCCGTCCGGCTCGATCTGGTTAGGTCGGGCGAGAAATCGCCAGTCGTGCAGTAGCTGCTCGCACTCGTCGTCAGTGAGGCTTGCCAGCGCCGCTTGCAGCCTTTTCGGCTCCAACATGGCGAGTGATGAGACGTTCAAGCTTCGACCTCGCGTCGGTCACGGTCACGTCGACGGTTACAGATGAGGTGATGTCCTGCCGGTCGGTCTGGTCGAGGTAGTTCTTGCCAAGGAAGATCGCCATGCCGGCGTTCGACTGTGCGAGTTGGAACTGCGTCCTGCGGAGTGACCGCTTGCCGAGTTCCTTCCCCTGATCGAGCACAGCTCCGATCTCAGGATGCCGCTGCATTGTGGCGATGAATGTCTGATGCGACACACCGAGAACGGCGGCACATTCCCGCGTCGTGGCCTGGATGCGACCGAGACCGCGGACCGTGGCGAGCGTGCGAGCGTCTGGTCCAAGTGCCTGCGGCCTGCCGTTTTTCTTCGGCGCGACCGGTCCCTTTTTCTTTGTGGTCAAGAAAGTTCCTTCCGGCGCTCTCGCTTGCCCGCAAACGCTACTGCTTTCGCAGCGCCCTGCACGGGAGGTTCTTGGCCATGAGCGTTGAGCCTTTGCCTTAGCCGGTATCGGGCTTGGAGTAGCAGGGCTGAGGATGATGGAGCGGACTGTCGGAGTCGAACCGACCTTGGGAGCTTGGAAGGCTCTTGCCTCACCTCGAAGAAGCCCGCGAACTGAAGTGTCCGATATCATCGGACGGTTGCTATGCCGCCTCTCGCTTCCGCTTGGCGTATTGGTCCCGTCGGGTCTTGTTGCGGGCCTCGGACCAGTCGAACTCCTCGGACATGCTGCTCTGTGCAATCCAGTAGGCTTCCGGCCGCCACGCATTCCCGATCCTGCCCGCAACATCTCTGATTTGAGGGGTGACCTGCAACGTGCAGATCGGCGCGTTATCACTATTCTGCACAACGCTGCGAACCAGGTGTGCAGAAATTCGCTCACAAGCCTCGTTCTTGCGGGTCATGCCTGTGTTGCGATGGATGCCCTCGGCGCGGCACCATTTCGAGAATGACCGGCCTCCGACCTTGCTGAACGCCCATGCCCAGAGTGCGCGACGGTGGCGCGCGTCGTCCAGCGCTTCCGCGGTCCAGCGCAGACATTCCTCCCATGCGGACATCTCGGATGCCGTTGGCCGGGTCGTGCGCCCGTCCCAGAACGCCGTGCGCTCATCTGACAGAGGATCGTCGCCGGCCATGAGCTTATCGCCTGGCTCGCGACGCCATCCGGTCTTGTCGGCATAGGTGTGCACGAACTGCAGGACATAGCCGCCATAGCCTTTCGGGCGCTCGCCGGATCTAGGCAGCTTCCGCTCGGTCTCGGCGGCGAGGATGAAGCGCTCGGCGATTTCAAGCTCGGTCATATCCCTGCCCTCTCCAGTAGGTCCGGATGGTCCCGGTGGAACCGCTCATATAGGTGCTGGTTTACCACGCCCGCGAGCGCCGCGCGCTGGTTGACGATGCCTGAGAGGCGCTGCTGGACCTCCCATTGGCGCCGGCCGACGGGAACCGTATCCCAGACCTGAAACCACGCCTCCGGATCGGCCTGCAGCTCGTCCCAATAGGCGCGGACCAGATCCGATGCAGCCCATAGTCCGGTCTCGTCGACCAGCACTTTATTGTTGCTGGTTTCCGTGAGCGTCCGCAGCACCCAGCGCAGATGATCCTCACCATGCCGACGAAGGATGCGCTGCATGGTCTTGACGGCCCGCGTCTGGCCTATCACCGGGTAGCGGTGCGCCGCGATGATCTCGATCGAGAACTCGCGGCACATAGCTTCGACGACGGCGCGCGGATCGGTCATCGCTTCCCTGCCGCGACCTTTTCCAGCCGATACAGGCCCGCACGGCCCGGATGTGGCCTTGCCTTGGGTATTTGCCAGCCGGTGCCGTCCAGCGCCTTCCTGATCCCGCTGATGGCCGTCTGGACCGTGGTTGTGGCAGACAGCGGCGGGCCTTTCGCGGACCGGTATACGCGGCTGATGATGTCCTCTGTCGAGAGCGGAGCGGGATGGACCGACCGCAACTCGCCGAAGATGACGGTCTGCGTCGGGGAAAGGTTGAGGCTGGACAGATTGGGGAATGCGGTCATGCGCTCGCCTTCCCCTGCAACACCAGCACCGGGCGCTTGCCTGCCTTGTGGATCGTGGTTTGGGCTTGACGGTCCTCTCGCTTCGATTTCAGCCAGTTCTCGGCTTCGTCGGCGAGCTTTGCTGCCACTCGTTCCGGATCGACAGGTCGTGTTGCGCGGATGCTTGGTTCCATCGATCGAAGGTAAGCCGCTTCCGCCTCTCGTTCCGCTGCCGCACGTGTCGGAAACTCGATTGGCTTGCCGCCGCTGCGGACGATGCGCCATGTCCGCTGTCCGATCGGCAGATACTCAGCAGAGTAGCCGTCGCCGAAATGCTTGGCGCGCCACGGGTTGTTCATCGCAGGCCCGCCTTCTGGAGCGCGTGTAACACGGTCGTATGGTCCCGCTTGAACAGCCGCCCCAGGGTGCCAAGCGACAAGCGCTCGCCGGATAGCCGGCAGGTCTCTGCGACTTCCACGATTGCCCGGTTGCGCGGGACGAGAAACTTGCGCCGCTTGCTCGGCGAAAGCATGTCGGAAACCGTGATGCCGCTTTCCGTAGCGATGCGGTGAATGATGGTCATGGCCGGGCTGCGCTGGATCTCCGGCGTCTCGGCTGTCGTGTGGCGTGCGCTTGCTGCGAACATCAGTAATCGTCTCCCAATAGGCTTTCCTGCTTCCCGACGAAGGGCGGACCGAACGACGTGGTCTCGCCGTGCCACTCGACTTGGCGGCGTTGCGGAAAGCTCTCTTCACGGGACAGGGCAAGGATGATCTCAGCCCGCTTTTCGTGTTCGGCCATCTTGGCCTCCCACAACAGATAGTCGTCGCTGCCCTCTTCTGGCTCTAGGCTCGCGAGTATCGGTCTCGCGTTGAAAGGGATCAGCACATGGTCAGCGTCGCGCTCGACCGCGCCCATCAGGTCGGTGTATTTCGGCCGGCGCAAAATGGCTTCGCGAAGTCGGACTTCGAACGACTGCCGCGGCGCGCGATATTCGACGAACGTGTTCTTCTTCAGCTGGACGAGGGATACGCCGACGATGCCCAAATCTTCGAATATCGCCTTCAACTGCTGTGTCGCCTTTGCCGACAACGCCGCTTCCTCGCGACCGCGGTCTTCCCTCGGCCAGTCCAGAAGGCCGACGTGATCAACGACCATTGCGACAAGGCCTTTCTTCCGCTTCAAGTCGCGCCCGATGCTGTGGATCTGATCAAGCGTGAGCCTCCGCTTTTCGATCAGAATGGGCAGCCGGTTGACCTCTACCGTAACGGCCTCGAGCCGGGTCCATTCGGCCTGGCTGATGCGTCCCTGCTTCTGCCTCTTGACGGGGATACCCGTGCGTCGTGCGATCTCGCGCATGGCGATTTGCTTGCGGGACATTTCGCCGCTGTAGACCCACACCGGCCCGTTTGCGGCCAGTCCGATCGCGCACTGCATGGCGAGAGCGCTCTTGCCCTGCTTGGTGCCGCCGCCGATGATGATCTGCTGACCGGACTCCCATGGGCCGGTCAGTTGGTCGACGGCTTCGATGCCCGTCGAGACGCCAGCGCGCTTCTTGAAACGATAGGCGTCATCGATCGACTGCATTGCCTCGCCAACGGCATCTGCCATGGTAACGGCCGATGCGGCATCTCCCAAATGGTTCGATATCGAGACGAAAGTCCTGTCGGTGTTCGACATGATCTTCTCCGGCGTCATGTCGACCGGCATGTTGCGGGACAGCGCGATCAGGTCATTGCCAGCTTCGATCAGTTGCCGCCGCGCCCACATTTCGATGACGGCCCGGCCATAGTCGTAGGCGCCGATGATTGATGGCGCGCCTTCCGCCGCCAGCTTCGCCAGATAGGCCATCGCCGTCATGTCGCCGATCATCTGGTCCATGGCGATGTAGGGCTTGATCGTGACCGGGTTGGCTGCCCTGCCCCCGGAAATCATGGCCCCGATCGCCTCGTATAGCTTCTGATGGAACTGGTCGGTGAAGTGCTGCGGCTGCAGAAATCCAGCCACACGCCAGTAGGCATCATTCGAGATCATGATGGCGCCGAGCACCGCTTGTTCGGCCTGAACGTTGTCAGGCAGTGGCATCCGGTAGTCCCGGGGACTCGCGTGGGCGTTCATGCCGCCTTCTCTTGCTCGCGCCGGGCCTGTTCGGCGGCAATGCGGGCATGCATCAGCCGGAACGTCTGCGTCGTGGCTCCGAACATCGAGATGCAGACCGCTTCGGCCTGGTCCTCATTCTTCACCGGGATCCGGAGCATCTGGCACAGGTCACGCGCCGCCTTCTTGGCTGCATCGCGGGTCAGATTGCCGTTCTTCAGGATTGCGGCCCGCCATGTGCGAGGCTGTGCCGATTCATAAGGGATGCGCCGCGCCCGCGCCGCGTGTCGGATATGGCCTTGAATATCCCGCAAGATAAGCTGGTCCGCGTTCACCGTGACGCCTTGGACCTGATGCTCGCCGATCATGTCCGTCTTGCCTTGCTTGGCGTAGGATCGGATGACTTCGGCCGCCGCTTCCCAGATGACGAACTGGGGCTTGTGCGTCTTGAACAGCACCTCAATTTCGTCGCAGAATATCCCGGCCTTTTCCTCGGTCGACATGTTGGTCGTCGGGCGGGATGTGAACGATCCGAACTTGATCGAGGACACGGAAGGCGGCTCGTATAGAGCCCAGCCCGTCCGGGCGATTGATTGATCGAAGGCCAGGATGAACGCCATCGTCAGTAGCCTTTCCCGCCCGCGTAGAAGCAAAACCGATGCGCGCCCTCGACGCCCAGGCAGATGCCATATTCACCCGTCGGGCTGGTCCGCTCGGAACCGTAGGGAATGACGGCGGAATATCCCTTTGTGGACAGCATGGGATGCTCGCCGGCCTTCAGCGTCACGCGATAGCCGTCCGGGCCTTCCACAACGGCGCTGGACGGGATGATGGCGCAATCTGTGCCGCCGCAGCATTCGGGAGCCCACGCCCACCCCAGCGGCTGCCCTGCCGTGCTGGTTGCTTCATGCGCGCCGGCCGTCGAGACAATCATCCAGAGGATGAAGGCGTATGATGCTGCGAAGGTGAGAGAGCGGTTCATGCGGCCTCGCGATCTTCGCCGGCGAGCATGTCGAAGAACGAGGGGATAGAGACTTCCCGCTCCATGGCCTCCAGATACTTGATGCCGTCGAGGAAATAGCCGGGGTTCAGTTCGGCGGCGCGGCCCTTCCGGCCAAGCCTTAGAGCGCGGTAGGGAACCGTGAACAGGCCGCCGAAGGGATCGTAGACGGTCTCACCTTTCGCTGAAAATCGCTCGATCAGCCGGTCGACGATATCGAACTGCAACGGGCAGATGTGAAATTCGAGACCCTTTCGCGACTGCTCGCCGTTCAGCGTCCGCATCCGGTTCACGTCATGCCAAGTCCACGGCGACGTGGCTCCGGGCGCCAGGCTCATGAAAGAGGATGGCAGAGCGCCGCGCTTTTCCAGCGCCTCGCCGATGCGGATGTGGGTCTCGTAGTCATAGACGTTCTGCAGCGTCCATTCGGTGAACGTCTTTGCCAACTTGTCCGGCCCCATGGCCGCGAGTTCCTCTGGCGTCAGCAGCCGATCGCCTGATGATCGCCAGAACGAGTGAGCGTCGACCTGCCAGCGGGCTAGGCTGTATTCCTCTTTCGACTTTGCGACTTTCTCGTCGGCGTAACCCTTGGCTCGATCGGTCTGTGGCGCGCGAAACAGGAGGATGTATTCCGGGCAGCCGACGCCCATCTTCGACCCATCCTTGCGCATTTCGGTATAGCCGAGCCGGTAGGTCTGGTTGTTCTCCCGCACGACAT
>JAQSDT010000075.1 GCA_029946075.1 bacterium
AGCCACAGCCACCTGACGGGGATCATAGCCGAGCACCCGCGTGAGGTAGGGCGCCATGGCGACGATCAGGAGTCCGTTGAAGGCCTGCACCAGGCCAGCCACGCCGATACCGACGACGACCGGTCCGGGAAAGCGTTTGAGCAGATCGACGACCGGTATGCGCGCCGTCTGAGTGCGCATGCGCTGGAAGGCCGGCGACTCCTCGAGCGCGGCGCGCAGCAGGTAGCTCACGAGACCGAGCAGCGCCCCAATGGCAAAAGCGATGCGCCAGCCGTACGCCTGCATTTCCGCCGGCGACAAATACGAATGCAGCGTCGAGCTGACCGAGGTGGCCAGGAAAACGCCGGTATTGACGCAGAAGAAGACAACGCCGCAGGCGAGGCCGGCGCGGCGGGGCGCGGTCTCCACTACATAGGTGATGGCGTTTGGCAGTTCACCACCGACGCAGCCGCCCTGGATGAAGCGCAGTAGGACGAACGCGACGCTGGCCGTTGCACCGAGGGTCGCGTAGCTCGGCATGATGGCCATGGCGAAGGTGGCGAGCGTCATGATCAGCAATGAGACCAGGAACGAGCGCCGCCGCCCGGAGCGGTCGCCGATATGACTCAGGATGAGACCGCCGAGGGGCCGAGACAGATAGCCGACGGCGAACACGGCGAAGGCATGGACCAGGGAGATCAGTGGATCGTTGGATGGAAAGAAAGTGGCGGCGATGTATTGGGCGAAGATGCCGTAAACGATGAAATCGTAGAATTCCAGTGCCCCGCCAAGGCTCGCCAGGATGATGACCCGCCAGTTCAAGGCTTTGATGTCGGTCGCGCCGGCTCCCGTATCGGTCGGCGGTGTGTTCGGCGCAAGCGCCTCGCCTGTGATCGCCATCTGTGTTTCCCCCCATGATTATTGCAGCATGGTGGCGACGACGGCGGGTCCAGTTCTATCCTCATAGATGAGGAAGGACGGGCGCCCGCGGCAAAATGGCCCGGTCCGGTCGTCCGCAAGGGCGACGCCTCGCACGACGGCATATGTTGTCTCGTACATCGCCATCTCCGACATGGAGCGTATGGCGGGCTGCAGGGAGGTGGCCGGCGATGCCGGCGCACGCTCTTCGCGCCTCAGGCAGCTTTGAGAGCGACAGCGGTCAGGCCCTCACGTGCGAGGACGCGCCTCGTCGCAGGCCGGTCGTAGATGCGCTCTGAATGTGCTCGCCAGTTTGGCATCTCGGGGGCGTGCTCGACAACGTCCTCGCGCTGACTCCATATCCAGAATACCAACAGGTAGGGATCGCATACGCTATACGTATCCCCAAGGGCCCAACGACCCTCCCCCAGTCTTCGGTCTACTTCGCAAAGTGTGCTTCGCAGAATGGGGATGCCGGCACGCTTCACTTGTTCCAGCGGCCCGTCTGCGCCGGCGAGCACGGCAGTGCGGAACAGGGGCCGAAAGGCGATATGGACCGTGCTTGAAAGAAAATTCATCCACTCATGCGCCCTCGCCCGCGCCAGAGTGTTGACCAGCGGCAACAGCGATTTGCGAGGAGCGCTGTCAGCGATGAACGTCAGGATAGCATGCGCCTCCGTCAACACTTGATCTGCAACGCGAAGCGCCGGAAGCTTTCCCCAGGGATTGACCCTACGGTAATCGGCCTCCTTGTGCTCACCCGCGCGAATTTTGACCTCGTGCGCAGTGAACGGTAGTTCCGATTCTTCCAGCGCGATGTGGCACGAAAGTGAACAGGCGCGGGGGCTGTAGAACAAGGTGAGTTCCGGGTGAGCTGACATCCGTCGTCTCCTAATGAGCAAGTACCGGTTGCGGATTTATCAGCGGGTCGGTCAAGCCAACATTCGGGAACCGGGTACCGTGCTCGAACCAGCTGCGCGGAGCAGGCATTCCCCAAAGCGTCTGCCGGCGCGCGTCGCGAAACTCCCAACGCTTAGGAACAAGGTCGGGATCGACAGTCAGATAGTCGCTGCAGAAGAGTTCGATCCGATGCCCATCCGGATCCAGGAGGTACAAGAACAGAGCATTGCCGATCCCGTGGCGGCCGAGGCCGCGTTCGATGTTCCCGAGATAGCCGGTGGTCGAAAGGAGGTCACAGCAATGTACCAGGTCGCTTACGCTCGGAACCCAGCCAGCGAAGTGGTGCAGACGTGGGCCGCGGCCATTCGTAAACGCGATATCATGAACGCCTCCCTTACGTTGCAGCCACACGGCCCAGAGGGTATTGTTTGCCTCCTCCGATACCGTGTACTCGGTGAGACGGAAGCCCAGTTCGCTCCAGAATTCATAGGATTTCTGAACGTCAGGTGAAAAGCAGTTGAAATGATCCAGCCGCTGAATGCGCGCGCCTCGGTAGCCATCATACTGTTGCAATTTGCACGCCGCAGGAGCCATGCTGGAATAGAATTCCAGCGGCATGCCAAGCGTGTCGCATGTTCGTAGCGTCCGTCCCTGTCCGTGACGCTCGACGAACGTCGCAGGCAGATCCTTGCCTTGAAACCAGCGTTTGGCGCGATCGAGATCATCTTCGCTCGCGACCTTCCAGGCGAGGGCCAGGCACTCAGGTTCGCCAAGTCGCTGCAATACCAATGAGTGGTGCGTCCTGCACTCCAGGTTGCGCAAGTATACCGCGTCCGCGGTCCGTTCGGTTACGACATAGCCAAGTTGTTGAGCATAGAAACGCTCGGATTCTCCCAGGTCCGTCGCACCAAGAACGGGATGACTGCACCTGACGATGTCAAAAGGCGGCTTGCTTGTTGTTGATCTTATCATTGCGCAGTATGTCCTGTTCCTGAGCGGTTTGGCCGTTCCGGCAGCTGCCATCCGAAGAGAAGAAACTCAATACGCTGAGCGCTGGCCTGCCTCCTCAATGAGGAACGAAACTTGAGCGTAACTTGCGTTGCCGCCCACGCAGGAGACAGCCAATCGACACCAGTTCGTAAAGGCGCGTGGGAGCTTCCATCCAGCCCTCGGGATCGCACTTGAACGACTACCTGGTCACGAATGGCGACATCTCCTCCCCGGGGGCCTAAAGTTCTGATCAGGGTGCCGGCAAGTTCGAGCAAGATTCGATCCTCATCGGTGAGGAAGGCCCACTGCCCGCGTGTGACAACCCTGAAGCCTGTTTGATTGACAGCCCCGGCCGGGGGATCCCAACAGCTGAGCATCAAGATGTTCCTGGGCTCATCATGCAGATTTTGCTGTCCAGGATCTATTTGTATAGACATAATAGAACGGTTGAGAATGGAGGAATTCCGATGCCGGTCTTTATCGTCTCACGTGTCGACATCACCGATCCCGCGCGTATGGCTGACTATATGCAGGCGGCACCGGCAACGGTCGAAGCCTTCGGCGGTCGCTACATCGTTCGTACCGGAAATATCGAGGTCATCGAGGGAGAGCAGCATTGCGACCGCGTCGTCGTGCTCGAATTCCCCACGCGCGACCAGGCGCTCGCCTGGTACAACTCACAAGACTATCGCCCGCTGCGCGACGCTCGCTGGCAGGCGTCCAAGGCCAGCATCATGTTGCTGCAATAGCCGTCTGCGATTGCGGGCATTTTTCTTGTTTGCGCCGATACGCTGAGGATCTCAGCGCCGTGCAATTCGGCGAGCGCTTCTCGACGATTACGGCTGCGCTCGCGGCAGGCTCGGTAGATCGAGCCCGTTCTTCCTGGCGCACGCGATCGCGGATTCATAGCCCGCATCGGCATGCCGCATGACCCCGGTCGCAGGATCATTCCACAGGACCCGGCCGATTTTTTCACCGGCTTCACGAGAGCCGTCAGCAACAAGCGCGATGCCGGAGTGTTGGGAATATCCCATGCCGACGCCGCCGCCGTGATGGAACGACACCCATGTTGCGCCACAGGCCGAATTGAGCAGGGCATTCAGGATCGGCCAATCGGAGACTGCATCGGAACCGTCGAGCATCCCCTCCGTTTCGCGCGTTGGAGAAGCGACAGAGCCGGAATCCATATGGTCGCGTCCGATCACGATCGGCGCCTTCAGTTCTCCCCGCGCGACCATCTCGTTGAAGGCCAGTCCGACGCGATGCCGATCTCCGAGTCCAAGCCAGCAAATGCGGGCCGGCAAGCCCTGGAACTTGATATGCGCGCGTGCCTTGTCGAGCCACTGATGCAGGAACGCGTCATCTGGAATGAGTTCACGTACCTTCGCGTCCGTCTTGTAGATGTCTTCGGGATCGCCCGAGAGAGCGACCCAGCGGAACGGGCCCTTCCCGAGGCAGAACAGCGGGCGCACATAGGCTTCGACAAAGCCGGGATAATCGAACGCGTCGGCAACCCCCTTTTCCTTCGCCATCGTACGGATATTGTTTCCGTAGTCGATCGCAACGGCGCCCTTTTGCCTGAATGCGAGAATGCAGCGGACCTGCGCAGCCATCGCCTCCTTGGCGGCATCGGCCGTTGCATTCGGATCGCTTTCCTGACGCTGGATCCACTGCTCAAGAGTCCATCCGATCGGGAGATATCCGTGCGCGGGATCATGCGCCGATGTCTGGTCGGTGACGACGTCAGGGACGACGCCGCGCCGCAAGATCTCCTGGTAGATTTCGGCCGCGTTGCCGACGAGCCCGATCGACACCGGTCTACCGTTCGCCTTGGCGTCGTCGATCATCGCCAGTGCGTCGTCCAGGCTGGTCGTCGAACGGTCGAGATAACCGGTGCGCTTTCGAAACTCGATACGACTGGGCTGGCATTCGACCACGATGATCGAGGCTCCCGCCATCGTCGCAGCGAGCGGCTGCGCACCACCCATGCCGCCAAGGCCCGCGCTGAGGAACCAGCGGCCCGCGAGAGTTCCGCCGAAATGGCGGCGACCGATTTCCGAAAACGTTTCAAAGGTACCCTGTACGATGCCTTGCGAGCCGATGTAGATCCAGGAACCGGCCGTCATCTGGCCGTACATCATGAGGCCCTTGCGATCGAGTTCGTTGAAGTGCTCCCACGTCGCCCATTTTGGCACGAGGTTTCCGTTGGCAATGATCACGCGCGGCGCGCCAGGGTGCGTAGGGAATACGCCGACCGGTTTGCCCGATTGCACAAGCAGCGTCTGGTCCTGTTCAAGCCGTTGGAGGACACTGACGATCTCTTCGAATGCCTCCCAGCTCCGCGCGGCGCGGCCAATTCCGCCATAGACCATGAGCTCCTGGGGGCGCTCTGCGACATCGGGATCGAGATTGTTCATCAACAAACGCAGGGGGGCTTCGGTATGCCAGCTCCTGGCAGTGAGCTCTGCTCCTCGCGGCGCACGTATGATGCGATCGTTCTTGCGCAGCATGTTATCTCCCCTAGATCGTCTTCGCCGCCCGCAGGCGGGCAATTCGTTGTTCGTCAAGACCGAGTTCGTCGCGCAGCACGCTTTCGGTGTCTTCGCCGAGCGTCGGCGTTCGTATTGCGGTCGGAACTTCCGTTCCGGTAAACCGGACGGGCTGAGGGACAACCTGTATATCGCCGAGCTTTGCGTTGAAGCCGGGTTGCAGCAGATTGCGCGCGCTGACATGCTCGCTGGCGAGCAGCTCATCGAGCGTCCACACCGGTGCTGCCGGTACATCAGCCTCGCGTAACCGCGCCAGCGCCTGTTGTTGGGTCAGGGTCGCCGCCCAATTCGCGATAATCGAGCGCAGTTCGGCTTCGTGAAGGTTGCGGTCGCGGTTGGTCTTGAAGCGCGGATCGGATGATAGTTCCGGACGGCCGATAGCTTCAAAAATACGTTTGACGATAGCCTCGGAAAACCCGACCAGAACGATATCGCCGTCCTGCGTAACAAAGCTGTCAACGGGATAGGTTTCAGGGTGTCGATTGCCGACCCGCCGTGTTGGCTGATCGGTAAAAAGTCGCCGCGAAAGATTGGTCAGCAGCATCGAGAACACTGAATCGAGCATGGCGACTTCCAGCCTGCGGCCGATGCCGGTGCGTTCCCGATCATAAAGCGCGGCCGCAATTCCCCACGCGGCGAACATCCCGGTGGTAATATCCGCGACACTCTCGCCAACGGCGAGGGCGCGTCCGCCAGCCTCGCCGGTTACGCTCATGAGGCCACTCATGGCCTGGATGACCAGATCGAAGGCCGGCAAATCGGCCAACGGGCCTTCCTGGCCGAACCCCGAGATCGATGCGTAGATCAATTTCGGATTCTGCTGCTGCAGCGATTCATATCCGAGACCAAGCCGGTCCATGACGCCGGGCCGGAAGTTTTCGACAATCACATCGGCCTGCCGCGACAGATCGCGGACCAGCGCGATACCCTCCGGCGATTTCAGATTGATCGTGACGCTGCGTTTGCCGCGATTGAGGAGCGCGAAATATGTGCTTTCGCCATTCAGGTGCGGTGCAAAGTAGCGCGCCTCGTCACCGGAGCCTGGTATCTCAATTTTTATGACCTCGGCGCCAAGGTCTGCAAGCATGGCGGTGCAAAACGGCCCGGACATCACTCGCGTCAGGTCCAGAACGCGCAATCCCTGGAACAGATTTGCTGGAAGTTGCGCGCTCATCATGTGTCCTTGTGATTAACAATGATCGCAACCTTGCCGGTCGTGCGGCGACCGGCGAGCGCCTCGAGGGCCTCCGGGAGGCGATCGAAGGCGAAGGTCGCCCCGATACATGGGCGGATTGCATTGTCGTGCAGCAATGCTGCAAGCCTGTCCGACACGCGCCCCAACATGGTGGCGTCACGGTCGTGGTTCCAGTAAACGCCGATTGCCGACGCGCGCTTCAGCAGCAGGCGATTTGCCGGGATTTGCGGGATTTCGCCGGAAGCAAAGCCGACAATCAGCAATCTTCCGTCCGACGCAACCATTCGAATTGCCTGCTTGGTCGCGACGCCGCCAACGGGATCCACAATGACGTCGACCCCGCGTCCGGCGGTGAGGCGCGTGATCTCGTCACCCCAATTCTCCTGACGATAGTCGACCGCGGCATGGGCGCCGTGCTGTCTCGCCAAAAGGCATTTGGCCTCGCCGCCGGCCGCCGCGATCACGCGTGCGCCCAGATGTCTTGCGATCTCGACGGCGGCAAGACCGACGCCGCCGGCGGCCGCCAGCACCAGCACTGTTTCGCCATGCTTGATGGTCGTACTTTCGGTCAATGCGACCATGGCCGTCGTATAGGAGACGGGTAACGCGCAGGCCACTTCACAGGTCATCCCAACGGGGATGCGAATGGCCATATCGCCGCGCACCGGCGCATATCCGGCGAAGCCGCCCCACAAGAGCTTGCTTGCGATGCGTTCTCCGACGGCGAGGCCTGACTGCGCGCCGGCAGCTACGACCGTCCCGGAAATTTCCTGGCCTGGGGTGAACGGTCGGGGTGGCCGGACCTGGTAGCGATCATCGATCATCAGGAGATCGGAAAAATTGAGAGCGGCCGTTTCGACCCGCACCAAAGCCTCGTCGGCGTTGA
This sequence comes from bacterium, assembly GCA_029946075.1. Taxonomy (GTDB): domain Bacteria; phylum Pseudomonadota; class Alphaproteobacteria; order Rhizobiales; family Xanthobacteraceae; genus Bradyrhizobium. Next base: position 7,418 of record JAQSDT010000075.1, read on the forward strand.
ACGAGGGGATCGGCGCCTGCGCCAACTCAAGTGCGTCGAGGCCGGGTCGCGATGATCTCCACGCCTGCATCGCCGATGGTTGGGTCATGACTCACCCGCGCTGACGCCGGCAATGCGGTTCGCCACGCGTTGCCCGACCTCCACCAGCAATTTGGCATAAGCCTCGATCTGCGGTCCTTCCATTCGCTGCGACGGCGCAGCGATGGCGATCGACCCAAGCGGTTGCGCACGCGGCGTCAGCACTGGAACGCTGATCCCGCTGACGCCGGGGTACGTCTCCTGATGGGTTATGACAAAGCCCTTGGCGCGCGCTTCAGTCAGCTGCTGCTGCAACTCGCCTGCGCTCATCGTGGCCGTCGGATTCACGCTGGTGAGATCGCCGGCCAGA
>JAQSDT010000076.1 GCA_029946075.1 bacterium
GCGGATCGCCGGCCTCGTCGAGCACGGTCATGCGGCGGGTCAGGAACAGCCGCAGGCCGTCCTTGGTGGAGATCGGGTGTTCCTCGGTGAGCAGTCCGCGCTTCTTGATCGCAGCTTCGTCGCGCGCGATGATCAGCCTGGCTTCGCGCGGATTGAAGATGTCGGAGGCGGTGAGGCCCGTGGCATCCTCGCGGCGGCGATTCAGGATCGTTTCGGCGCTGCGGTTGGCCAGCAGATAGCGCCCGTCGCTGACGCGTTCCACGATCAGCGACACCGGAATGTTGTCGACCACCAGTTCGAGGAACTTCTTGGTGTTCTCGAGTTCGCGCGACAGCGAACGGCGGTCGGTGACGTCGTCGAACAGCGCGATCAGGAATTCCGGCTCGCCGCGGTCGTTGCGGGCGATCACGCGGTTGGAAGCGAGCACGCGTTTGTCGTCGCCGCGCTCCACGTTGTATTCGCTGCGGTGATAGCCTTCCGGCGAATTCAGCGCCGCTTGGTCGGCCTTCTCGATGCTCTTTGCGGTTTCGGGGCGGAAGATTTCGTCGGCCCGCTTGCCGACGATATGATCGCGGGAGAAGCGCGAGAACCGTTCGAATGCACGGTTGACGAAAATATAGCGACCGTCATCGATGTTCTTGGCGGCAACGCAAACCGGAACATTGTCGAGCACCGATTCCAGAAACTGCGTGGTCGACGCCAGCTTGCGCGACAGCCGGCGCTGCTCGGTACAGTCCTCGTGGGTTCCGATGGTGCCGCCATTGGGCAGCCGGAACATCTTGGACAGGATCGCGCGGCCGCCCGGCAGTTCGGTGACGACACCCTCGGGGCGGCGGGCGAGCTTGCCGAACTCCTCGGCGGTGAGATCGAGCAGGCCACGCGAACGCCGCAACTCGACCAGGTCGCGGCCGGTCATGTCGCTGGAAATATCGGCGCGGGTGAAGCCGTACATTTCGAGGAAGCGGTCGTTGCAGAAGACCACGCGGTTTTGCGCGTTAGTCATCATGACGCCCTGGTTCAGATTGTTCAGGGCGGAGCTGATGAAGGCGCTGCGTCGCAGCTTGGCGCGCTTGGCGCCACGCAGCGCGCTCAACGTCCAGAGCCCGACGGCCACCAGCAAGGAGAGGACGGCAACACCGGCGAGCAGAAGCTCCCAGACCTCGTTGGGATCGAGCGAGCCGATGTAGCTGGCAGGTGCGAAGCCTGTTGCCGGCGACGCGGCCAGTGCCAGTCCGCACGGCGCAGCGGTGGCGACCAGGCATACGAAGGCCCACGCCGGAATCGAATTCCTCCCGCTTGCCTGCCAATTCTTGCCAGCCATACCCCACCCGCGGATTTTCGGCGGGAGTGTCTGGCTTGACCGGTTTGGATCAGGTAAACGCGTACCCTTGGCGCTCGCGGAAGCCGGCTCAAACTACGGCAATTGCCCTGACATGATTAATGCTCCATTAACTCACGCGCCTGCAGGGCTTATTCCAAGGCAAACCAACGGGTTGATGAGCTGCAACTCTGAACGAAACGATAACGGGCAGGCGCGAGGAATGCCGCTTCGCGTATCCAAATTGCGGACCTAGGGCCGACATGGACAGAGTGGATTGCGTCGTCATCGGGGCGGGGGTCGTAGGCCTTGCGATCGCGCGGCGGCTGGCCCAGGCATGCCGCGAAGTGATCGTGCTGGAGGCCGCTGAGGCCATCGGCACCGTGACCTCCTCGCGCAACAGCGAAGTGATCCACGCCGGCATCTATTACCGCGCCGGCAGCCTGATGGCGCAGATGTGCGTCAGCGGCAAGCACGCGCTCTACCGCTACTGCAATGAACATGGCATCCCGCATCGCAATTGCGGCAAGCTGATCGTCGCCACGACGGCGAAGGAAACCGAAAAGCTGCAATCGATCCGCGCGCACGCCGAAGCCAATGGCGTCGGCGACATGCAGTTGCTCTCCGGCGAAGCCGCGCGCGATCTCGAGCCGGCGTTAAACTGCGACGCGGCGCTGCTGTCGCCCTCCACCGGCATCATCGACAGCCACGCCTATATGCTGGCGCTGCGCGGCGACGCGGAAGAAGCCGGCGCCGCCTTCGCCTTCCACACGCCGCTGCTGCACGCGCGCGCGGGTGGCGGCCACATCGAAATCGAAGCCGGCGGCGACGCACCGATGACGCTGGCCTGCAACCTGCTGGTCAACTCGGCCGGGCTTGGCGCACCCGCCGTGGCGCGCAGCATCGACGGCATGCCGGTCGACATGATTCCGTGCGCTTATCTGGCCAAGGGAAACTATTTCAGCTGCAACGCGCGCGCGCCGTTTTCGCGCCTGATCTATCCGGTGCCGGAGCCCGGCGGTCTGGGCGTGCATCTGACGCTCGACATGGCCGGACAGGCGCGGTTCGGCCCCGACGTCGAATGGATCGAGCGCATCGACTATGAGGTGGATCCCGCGCGCGCGGACCGGTTCTATCCGGCGATCCGGCGCTACTGGCCGTCGCTGCCCGACGGCGCGCTGATGCCGAGCTATTCAGGCATCCGGCCGAAGATCGTGCCGCCGGCCGTCGCGACGCAGGATTTCCTGATCCAGGGCCCGCGCGACCATGGCGTCACGGGACTGATCAACCTGTTCGGGATCGAGTCACCGGGACTGACGTCATCGCTCGCCATCGCCGATCACGTCGGCACGCTGGCGGAGCTCTGAACCGCCTTCGAAATTCGTCCGGAAGGGAAAGCTAACCCGGAAGAAAAGCCCGACGCGGATGAGCGCATCAGCGCCCATCCGGCGAACTCTTCGTGTTCGATCTCTGCTGGAAACCGGTCTAGTGGAGAGTTTCGCTGACGGTAGCCTTCAACCGCTCGATCTCGTCCTTGACCATCAACTTGCGGCGCTTCAGCTCGACGATCTGCAGGTCGTCTGTGGAAAGATGCACGAGCGCTTCGTGCAATTCGTTTTCGAGGCTCTTGTGTTTACGTTCAAGTTCAACAAGATGCGCCTGTAGTGCCATACGAAATCTCCTCGGTGGATAAACCTCAGATTCGATCCGGACGAGGGAGTGTACACCAGACGCCGAATCTGTCGATGGGTATCCAGAATCGGGCCTCTCATATTTTCGGATTTATCTGTAACCAAACGTGAGTATGGAACTTGCGCAGCTTGCGAAGCAGGCCTGCAGGGACGATATTTACCGCCAGCTTGCGAAACCCGTTCACAACCTCATCGTGCTTTTCAGTTAACACACACCATGACCGACGAAGATGAGCGTGAGCTCGAAAACGAGCTCGCCCGCCTGCAGCAGGAGCATCGCGATCTCGATGCGGCGATCGACGCGCTGCATCAGTCGCCGGCACCGGACCTGCTGCGGCTGCAGCGGCTGAAGAAGCGAAAGCTGCAATTGCGCGACCGCATCGCGTTCATCGAAGACCAGATCACGCCCGACATCATCGCCTGACCGGCGGCGCGCGGCGGCCAGGCCCTGCGACGAGACGCCCTCCCGATGCTGCGGCACCTCGCCGCGCGGCGGGCAATCGCCGCCCCCTTCGTTCGGCAAACGCTTGTCCCCGAAATCCACACATCCGGCCGCAATGTCCTCGCGACCGGCCCCGCGCCCGGAGGGCCTGCGGCTGTGAAATCCCGACGATGCCGCTTGACTCCAAAAGAACAAAAAGAGAACATATCCGTCTGCCGCCAGCCGAGGAGACCGCCATGTCCGTTCCAGCATCCGTGTCCGACAACAGCCGCTACGAACAGGCCTGCGACCAGGCCATCGCGATGTGCGACGGCAATCTGCGCTCGACCATCAAGGCGCTGATCATGGCGAACGAATATCTGGAAACCGAGCTGGAAGAACTGCAGGCGTCGATCGCGGCCGGCTGCGTGCCGGCGCGCACGCCGCATGCAACGAGCGACGCCGCCTGAAACCAGACACGGAGCAAGACGATGGCCGATGTTACCTACTACGTCGCACTGCCGTTCCTGCAGGACGATGGCGGCGCGCCCGTCGCGGGCACCGCCGAAGAATGCCAGAGCCCGACCACCGCGCTGCGCCGCGCCGAAGTGATGTCGCGGATGGCCGGCAGCATCGGCGCGGTCGCGTTCAGCCGCAGCGGCGATCCCATGCTCGGCGAGTTCGGCGATGCGAAACTGCTGCGGTCGTTCGGCAACGTGCCGGAAGATCTCGGCGGGTTGTAAGCGTCACGACACTTCGTGACGCCGCTGCGCCTTGCGCACATACATAGCGCTGTCGGCCGTCTCCAGCGCGCGGCCAGCTTCGGAATGGCTGTCCAGAACGGCAATGCCGGCGGAGGCGCCCGCGGTGACGGTGCGGCCGCGAAACACGAATGTCAGCCGATCGATCATCTCCTCCAGCGCCGCCGCCTTGGCTCTGGCGTCGGTCTCGCTGAGATTCCACAGCAGCAGCGCGAACTCGTCGCCGCCGAGCCGGCCGATCACGTCGGATGATCGCACCTCACCCTGCAGCGTCGTCACGATCGCCTTGAGCACCTGATCGCCGGCGGCGTGGCCGAAGGCGTCGTTGATCGGTTTCAGGCGATCGACGTCGAGCACGATCAGCGCACCGCCTGCCTGGTAGCGCTTGATGTAGGCGATCGCCCGCCGCAGCTCGCGCTCGAAGCCGCGCCGGTTCGGGATATCGAGCAGGAAGTCGGTATCGGCCGAGGCCTGCAGTTCCTCGATCCGCGCCTGCGCCCTGGAAAGCTGCGCCTTCAGCCGGCGGATCGTCGCCCTGGCGTCGACGGATGCGGCTGGGGGGCGGGCTGCGGGCGCAGGCTTGCCTCGCGGTGCGGCATTCCGCGCCACTGCTGCGCGTTTCGGGCGTTTTACGGCTCTGGAGGCTGGCGCCCTCGGTGGTTTCTTCATGGCCTTCCCTGTGCAGGCTCGCTTTTGAAGGCTTGCCCGCGTTCACCAAGACAGGATAGTCCATTCCCAACCCCTTGCCACGCCTTGGATGACGCGCGGGCCGCCCCTATAATCGGCCTATGTTTCTGGATTCCCGAACAGAATTGACGAGATGACCGCACCTATCGCCATCATCATGGGCAGCCAGTCGGACTGGGAGACCATGCGCCATGCTGCCGAAACGCTGACGGCGCTCGGGATTCCCTGCGAAAAACGCATCGTTTCCGCCCACCGCACCCCGGACCGGCTGTTCGCCTTTGCCAAGGGCGCCAAGGCTGCCGGATTCAAGATCATCATCGCCGGTGCCGGCGGCGCGGCGCATCTGCCCGGCATGGCGGCGGCGCTGACGGAACTGCCCGTGTTCGGCGTGCCGGTCGAATCCAAGGCGCTGTCGGGCATCGATTCGCTCTATTCGATCGTGCAGATGCCGGCCGGCGTGCCGGTGGGAACGCTGGCGATCGGCAAGGCCGGCGCCGTCAATGCCGCCCTGCTCGCAGCCAGCGTGCTGGCGCTGAACGATGCGGCGCTGGCGACGCGTCTGGCTGCCTGGCGCAAGCAGCAGACGGACGCGGTCAAGGAGCGGCCGGAGGAATCGGCGTGACGGCTTCCAGTCGGGTGAAGCTGAAGCCGGGCGACACCATCGGAATTCTCGGCGGCGGACAATTGGGCCGGATGCTGGCGATGGCGGCGGCGCGCCTCGGCCTCAAATGCCAGGTGTTTTCGCCGGATCCGGATTCGCCCGCCTTCGACGTGGTGCTGAACGCGACCTGCGCCGAATATGCCGACGTCGAGGCGCTGGAACTGTTCGCCAACGACGTTGACGTCATCACCTATGAATTCGAGAACGTGCCGGCCGCCACCGCCATGGTGCTGGCCGCGCGCCGCCCGGTGCTGCCGGCCTACAAGATTCTCGAGACCACACAGGACCGCCTGGTCGAGAAGGATTTCATCAAGCGGCTCGGCATCGGCACCGCCGATTACGCCGACGTGTCGTCGGTGGAATCGTTGAAGGCTGCGATTGTGCGCATCGGCCTGCCCGCGGTGATCAAGACCCGCCGCTTCGGCTATGACGGCAAGGGCCAGGCGATCATTCGCGAAGGCGACGATCCCGGAACGGTGTGGGAAGACCTCGGCACCAAATCCGCCATCCTGGAAGCCTTCGTGCCGTTCGAGCGCGAAATCTCGGTGATCGCCGCGCGTTCGGCGGACGGCCAGGTCGAATGCTACGACGTCACCGAAAACGAGCATCGCGACCACATCCTGAAATTCTCGCGCGTGCCGGCTGCGATCTCCGACGAACTCGCAGCGCAGGCGCGCGACGTCGCCGGCAAGATCGCCACCGCGCTCGATTATGTCGGCGTGCTCGCGGTGGAAATGTTCGTGGTCGGCGGCAATGGCGGCCCGCACGTGCATAATTCCGGTCACTGGACGCTGGACGGCGCCTCGGTCTCGCAGTTCGAGCAGCACATCCGCGCCATCGCCGGCTGGCCGCTGGCAAAGCCGGTGCGCCACGGACAGGTCACCATGACCAATCTGATCGGCGACGACATCCTGGCCTACGAGCGCTGGCTGACCGTTCCGGGCGCTACCGTGCACCTCTACGGCAAGGGCGCGCCGCGCCCCGGCCGCAAGATGGGCCACGTCACCGAAGTGGCACCAGTTCCGAAGAAGTAGCGGATCTACTTTCCCGCGACGACGCCGGCCGGTTCCTGGCTGAGCCAGCGATAGATCACGCCGCCCAGCACACCGCCGATCAGCGGCGCGACCCAGAACAGCCAGAGCTGCGCCAGCGCCCAGCCGCCGACGAACACCGCCGGCCCCGTGCTGCGCGCGGGGTTCACGGAGGTGTTCGTCACGGGAATGCTGACGAGGTGAATCATCACCAGCGCCAGCCCGATCGCGAGCGGCGCGAATCCCGCCGGCGCTTTGCCGTGCGTGGCACCCATGATGACGAACAGGAACATCATGGTCATCACCATCTCGGTGATGAAGCAGACCATCACGCTGTACTTGCCGGGCGAATGCGCATCGTAACCGTTGGATGCAAAGCCCTTCGCCACATCGAATCCGGGCGCGCCGCTCGCGATGACGTAGAGCAATGCCGCCGCCGCGATGGCGCCGATCACCTGTGCAATCACGTAGGGCAGGATCTCGCCGGCCGGAAACCGTCCGCCGGCGGCAAGCCCGACCGTAACCGCGGGATTGAGATGGCAGCCGGAGATATGGCCGATTGCATAGGCCATGGTCACCACACTCAGGCCGAATGCCAGCGAAACTCCGACGAGGCCGATGCCCACCTGCGGGAAGCCGGCGGCGATGACGGCGCTGCCGCATCCGGCAAATGTGAGCCAGAACGTACCGATCATCTCAGCGGCGTATTTCTTGGTATTCATTTGGCGCCTCCCGGATTCGCGTTGATCCCTGCAATGCTGGGAATGGCACCATTATTCGCCCGTAATCCGGAAAAATTGAGGGCCGGACAGGCCGAATCCTGCTGATTTTCGCGGGTTTCCACGGCCAAATGCCATCCTGGCAGGTGGACAATGCCGGATTTGTCTGGTACATGCCCGCGCTCAGGGTTAAGGGCTCGGCCTTTCGCCAGCCCTTCGCTTTACCAGAATTCATATCCGACCCATTGAAAGAGGATGCCGCGTGCAGGTTCTCGTCCGCGATAACAACGTCGATCAAGCCCTCAAGGCGCTCAAGAAGAAGATGCAGCGAGAGGGTATCTTCCGCGAGATGAAGCTCCGCGGGCATTACGAAAAGCCCTCCGAGAAGAAGGCCCGTGAAAAGGCCGAAGCCGTGCGCCGCGCACGCAAGCTGGCCCGCAAGAAGCTGCAGCGCGAAGGCCTGCTGCCGATGAAGCCGAAGCCGGTGTTCG
>JAQSDT010000077.1 GCA_029946075.1 bacterium
CACTATGCCGTGACATGGATTGCTTCGCTTCGCTCGCAATGACGTGGATGGTTCATTTCACTTGTTCAAAAAATTCAGCGGCAGCCCCGGACGCGGCCAGTCCATCGCGATCAACTCGCCCTTACCCGAAAGCGTGATGTAGGCCGTCTTCAAATCCGGCCCGCCGAAGGCGATGTTGGTGGTGACGCGGTCGCCGGTCGGGATCTGCTCGACCAGGGTGCCGTCGGGCGCGATCACCGAGATGCAGCCGGAGATCAGCGTCGCCACGCAGACATTGCCGTTCGCTTCGACCGCCATCGAGTCGAACATCTGGTAACCGCCGAGGCCGGCGATCGGCTTGCCGCGCTCGCCGCGATAGATGACGTCACGCGGCTTCAGCGTGCCGGGCGCGGACAGGTCGTAGGCCCACAGCCGCGCGGTCGGCGTTTCCGCGATGTAGACGGTGTTCTCGTCGGGCGAGAGCCCGATGCCGTTGGCGGGCAGCACGCCATGCACGATTTCGACGACGTCCTTCATGCCGGGCTTGAGATAGTAGATGCCGCCGACGTCCATCTCGCGGGCGCGGCGCTTGCCGAGATCGGAAAACCAGAGGCCGCCGTGCTTGTCGAACACGAGGTCGTTCGGACCGCGCAGCGCGTGCTCGCCGCATTTCTCGACAACGGTTTCGACCTTGCCGCTCTGCAGGTCGATCCGCTGGATCGAACCGCCCTGATAATCATCCGGCTGCGGGCCCGGCATGATCATCTTGCCGGTCGGAATCCAGCTGAAGCCGCCATTGTTGCAGATGTACATTTTGCCGTCGGGCCCGAGCGCGGCGCCGTTCGGGCCGCCCGGGATTTGCGCGACGACTTCTTTCCGCCCGTCGGGATAAACCCGCGTCAGCCGCTTGCCGCGGATTTCGACCAGCACCACCGAACCGTCGGGCATCACCACCGGGCCTTCCGGAAATTCCAGATCGGTGGCGAGAACGCGGATATTGGCCATGAAAATCCTCCCGGCTTGCTTTTGGCTGCAGGCGGATTTTGGCTTAGCCCCGCGCACGCAACATTTCGTTGCGTGGTGTTATGGCAAAGCCGGTCAGGCTTGCCAACCCGAAGCCCCGCGCAACAGCTATGCCGCGCGTTCCCGGAGGCAAATTGCTCCGACCTTCGTCGAGGGCGAGTTCAGGGGGATCGAGGTTCGACTTTACTCGTACAGATAGCCGACCGGCTTGCCTTCGTGACGCAGCGGACGAACGTCCTTGCGCGTAATGATCTGACCGGCAAGGCCGTCGATTTCGTCGCGCTGCGTCGGCGTCCAGCCGCGCAGGTTTTCCAAGCCCTTCAGCAGGCCCAGCCGAAGGACTTGCGTATTTTCGCCGAGCCCGACCAGTTCGATCGTGTTCTTGCCTGCCGTGACGGTATCGCCGGTGGCCAGTTCGAAATTCTCGCCCGCGCTGTTGGTGAACTCTGCGGTGCCGCGAATGAGGCGGTAGATGACCACCTCGCCCTTGCCGAAGAAGGAGGTGTCCGCCACGCCGGACGTGCTCTTGGGCAGCAGCGACTGGCCGCTCGGATCGGTTGCGATGATGTGCCCCGTCGTCAGGCGGCCGCTCGGAATCTCGATGCCGATGTCGCGCACGTAAACCGGCCCGGCGGATTTGATCGGCGAGGCCGCCGGCAGCGGCTTGAACAGCGCTTCCAGCTCCAGCGGATCCTGCAGCCAGAAACAGGCATCGGCCGGACGATCATGCAGAGGATGGCTCCAGGCGACGCGCGGCGTCTCCTCCTCGTTGATGTGATCGTGGTCCACCACCGTCGGGTTGGGGAAGGTCGTGGGATCGGTGATGAAGGCTTCCAGGAATTTGCCGGAATAGCCCATCGACATCGGATCCGGCACCACCGTCTGCGGCGTCTTGAGGTTTTCTTCGGTCGACAGGCCCGACCAGGTGTAAAACAGCTGGCGATGCACGATCGCGCTCTGCAGCATCACCGCTCCCGGACCGACGTAGTAAAACCGCCCGTCGTAATCGAAGGTGAAGACACCCGACGTCACCAGCACGAGCTGGTAGCCGCCGGGCGGAAGGTGAAGGTGAAAATCGGTGGGGCCAGTGTCGGAGCGATAGATCGGCAGGTTGGTCGAGACTTCGTGGAGCAGGAACGTCTCGTTGTTGGCGTGAAAACCTTCGTTGGCGCGATTGTAGAGCGCTTGCGGGCGATAGGTCGGCTCGTACGACGCATTCCGGTCGCGATCGATCGCCACGAAATTCGTGTGGTTGAGGCGGAGGGGATTGCCGTCCGGGCGCGTCAGGCCAGACCATTTGGAATCAATCGCGGCATGTACGTTCATGGCAGCCTCCAATCCCTGAATTCAGCGAGATCGAGGCCTGTTCAACGTGCCGCCCCGGCTTTGGCAGGGCGCTCGCAGGTACCGGTCGACGCTGACGGACATATGCTGCAATGCGAATTCCGGGCCAGTTCGAGCACCGTTGATGGCACCTGGTCCGACGGGATTCGCCGGAGCGAAGCGATGGAGGAAAATTCAGGACGTACAGGATGTTAGATAGCCGGCCGTGTGGCGCTGCCTAGCCTTTCATCGCCCTCGTTCGCTTCTCGCGGGAGAACAACGCGCGTTGCCTTGCGTAAATTGTCAGCAAGCCCGTCAGGAAAGGCGCAGCGGGATGCCGCGAGGGTCGCCCTACTCCCGCACCGGAATCCAAATTTCCAGCCCGCCATTGCCGGTGAGCGGATCGAACTTCTCGTCGTAGCGCTCGAAGCTCGGCGCGTCGGCCGCCTTCATGCCCGAGATCGGCAGCCAGTGATTCCAGATCGTGTGGACGGTACGGCGGATGGTCGAGATGTGCTCGGAGTGGGTGAAGACCGCGTATTTCTGTTCGGGGATCCGGACGCGGGCGAACTCGCGCGGCAGATCCGCGAAGTCGGCGACCTCGACCCCGGCGACGTAATCAAAATTGCCGGCATCGTCGCCATTGCAGCAGACGCCATAGGCGATGCTGCCGATCCGCGCCGGGATGCGGTCGACGTTCTGGTGATACTGCTGCCACTGGTTCGGAACGCCGGCGCCGCCGTTCTCGAGCGTGCAGCGTTCGGCGATCCCGGCGATCAACAGCGGCTTGCTGGTCGCAAAGCGTGGCGGCTTGATACTGTCGAGCAGGGTCGAGTCCATGACGATGGGTTCCTGAAGCTTGAGACGTGTTGCACACGTTGCGGCACGAACCGTTTCGGGCGTGACGCCGAAATGTTCGCGGAACGCGCGGGTGAAGGCTTCGTGGGAGCTGTAGCCGGCATCCAGCGCGAGACTGAGGATGTCGGGCGCGCCGACAGCCAGCGCCTGCGCCGCCCTGGTCAGCCGGCGGGCGCGAACGTAGCGCATCACCGAATGCCCCGTAGCGGCCGCGAACGCCCGCACCATGTGGAAGCGCGAGACGCCGGCAATCGCGGCGACGTCGTCGAGCGTCAACGGCGCGGCGAGATGGCTTTCGATATACCAGAGCGCCTTTTGGGCTGGATTCATGACAGACAGTTTTCCCGAAGCGGGCGCATCATGATCGCCAGGCGAATGCTGCGCTTGACAGTCCTTGCTCCTGGGAACAGTTCAAGATGAAAGCGCTACCTGGCGCCCTCTTTCGCTGCCGGCGCCGCATCCTTCGCCGGAGGCGTCGAAGCCTTCTTTGCATCTTCCGATGCCTTTTGCAGATCGACGACCACTTTCTGCATCCCGATCACCGCGCTTTTCAGCGCCTCGATCTGACGGTTGGCGGCGTCGATCTTCTGCTGGTGGTCCAGCGTCATCTTGTTGATCGTCTTCTGCAGGAAATCGACATTGCTCTGCAGGCAACTCGTCCGTCGCTCCATGGTCTTTTCGACGGTGCAGATCTCGATGCCGGGAACGTCCTGCGCATGAACGGCTGATAGCGAAGCGATCAGCAGCGCAGACGCGGTGATGGTAATCCTGGTAGCGTTCATTCAATCCTCACTGCAGGAGCGTTCCGCATGCCGGGCGTTCTATCACGGCAATTTGCGCGGCACAGGCCGCCACCCGCCGGGATACCACACTGATACCTCATTCAGGCGGTGTGCTGTGTCCCGTAAAATCGAACGGATTTAGCTGCAGGCCCGCTTGATCGGGCGATTGCGGCAGTGGAGATTGATCGTATGGCAACGCGCGAGAAGCGGCTGGCGCAATTCGACGGCAGCGGGGAGCCGCCGCCGGACCAGCCGGTGGAAGTGCTTTGCGAGGATCACAGCGGAACCTACCAATTGCCCTTTGCCTGCCGCTGGAGCGACGGCCAATGGCGTAACGACAAGACCGGCGGCGCGCTCGAGGCCACCGTGGTCGGCTGGCGGCTGCCGCGGGCACTCTGACGGCCGAACGCTGGCCGTCATGTGCCATAATGCGACGGAGGCGAGCGTTATCTTAACGTTCGGAACGGCGGTGGAACGAACCGCGCCCGAATCACTGCTTGAGCGCCGTACTCCGTTGTTCACGGCTAGATATCGGCCAGAACCCCAGGCAACGCCCTACATACAGGATGACGACGAAGGGCCAGAGCCAACGGCCGACGACAAAGGTTAATTCCTCGGGAGATGACATGACCCTACCTCCCGGGTTTGGCGTGAGAGGGTTTGCGAACGACGGCGTGCGTATGCATCGAAGCCTCCACGGTTGTTTCGCGAGATCGCGACCACGCAAGGCGTCCAAATTTTCGGCAGCGTCGCATCGTCGCGTTCACGGCTGCCAATTGCTATGCGAATTCCGCGCCAGTCGCATTGCAACGCGATGGCGACCTTCGGTAGCGCGTCGAACCATTTGACCCAAAGCTGGAATCCGGGTTGGGCGACTACCTGACGATACGCGGCAAGCGCGGCATCCCCGCCGCCGATATCACCGGCCCGAGCAACGCCTGCCCGGGCTTTGAGCCCGGCGGCGGCTCATCTGCCTAATATTCGACCTCGAGTTCCTCGATGTCGGCGGGCTCGGCCTTGGCCGCCTCGATCCATTCCTGCATCTCAGGCATGTTCATGATCATCCTGGCATAGGCCGCCAGCTTCGGCTCGAGCTTGACGTCGTAGGTCATGAAGCGCGTGACGACGGGGGCGTACATCGCATCCGCCATGCTGCGTTCGCCGAACAGGAACGGCCCGCCGGATTCGGCGAGACACTCGCGCCAGATGGTGCAGACCCGGTCGATGTCCGACTGTGCCCGCGACCAGATCTTGAAGCCGGGGAAATGGCCCTTGAGGTTGACCGGCAGCGAGGCCCGCAGCGTGGTGAAGCCGGAATGGATTTCACCGCAAATCGAGCGGCAATGGGCCCGATGGATGCGATCGGCCGGCAGCAGCCCGGCATTTGGCATGATCTCGTTGAGATATTCCGCGATCGCCAGCGTGTCCCAGACCACGGCGCCTTCATGGCGCAGACACGGCACCAGGATCGAGGACGACAGCAGCAGGATTTCGGCCCGAGCCGACGCATCGTCCGGCGCGGTGACGACCTCCTCGAATTCAAGCCCTGAGAATTTCGTCAGCAGCCAGCCGCGCAGCGACCAGGACGAATAGTTCTTGCTGGAGATCGTCAGTGTGGTTTTCGCCATGTGGCCTCTTCCCTCAAACACGCCGGCACGGGCGCGAGCCAACCGGCCACGCCGCCGCCCTATGCCTGTACGTCCGGCAATTTCGCAGCAAGGCACGTGCCAGTTTCAAGGGTACAGCGCCCCCGCTCTGGCTTCGATATTGCATGGCACCATGGGCAAGGGGCGGATGTGAATGATGTCAATGATGTACCAAGCCTATCAGAACCATATGGACCTGACCGCGCCATGGCGGACAGGGGCTGCTCAGGCGCTGAGATACCTCAACCTGGTGCCGCAAGGCGTTTCCGACAAGCTGTTCGGCCGGCTGGCCGCCTCGCTCGAACTGATCTCGCGCTCTTCCCTCACCTATGCGCGGCCCGACTACGGCATCGACAAGGTACTGGTCGGCAACCAGGAACTGGAGGTGACGGAGCAGATCACGTTCGCGACCCCGTTCGGCTCGCTGCTGCATTTCAAGAAGGAGAATGCGCCGGAGCAGCCGCGGATGCTGCTGGTGGCGCCGATGTCCGGGCACTTTGCGACGCTGCTGCGCGGCACCGTGAAAACGCTGCTGCAGGACCACGACGTCTACATCACCGACTGGCACAATCCGCGCGATATTCCGCTCGGCCACGGCCGCTTCGGCCTCGAGGATTACACCGACCACCTCATTACCTTCCTCGACAAGATCGGCCCGCGCGCGCACATGGTCGCAATCTGCCAGCCGTCGGTGTCGGCGCTGGCGGCGGCCGCCGTGATGTCCGAGGACAACCACCCTGCCCGCCCGGCAACGCTGACGCTGATGGCCGGCCCGATCGACACGCGGATCCAGCCGACCAAGGTCAACGAGTTTGCCAAGAGCAAGCCGATCGAGTGGTTCACGGACAATCTGATCAACTACGTGCCGGTGCAGTGCAAGGGCGCGTTCCGCCAGGTCTATCCCGGCTTCGTGCAACTCACGGCCTTCGTGTCGATGAACCTGGAGCGGCACATCAAGCAGCACGTCGACCTCGCCGATCACATCGCCAAGGGCGAGAAGGAGAAGGCGGAGGTTATCAAGACCTTCTACGACGAATATTTTGCCGTGATGGATTTGCCGGCCGAGTTCTACATCGAGACCGTGCGCGACGTCTTCCAGGAGCACCTGCTGCCGCAGGGCAAGCTGATGCATCGCGGCCGGCCGGTAAATCCAGCCGCGATCAAGCGCATGGGTCTGATGACGGTGGAAGGCGAAAAAGACGACATCTGCTCGATCGGCCAGACGCTGGCAGCGCAGGACCTCTGCACCGGCGTGCGCGCCTATCGCCGGGTGCACCACATGCAGGCCGGCGTCGGCCATTACGGCGTATTCTCCGGCCGCCGCTGGAACAACGAGATCTATCCGTTGCTGCGCGATTTCGTGCACGTGAATTCGTGAGGTGACGGCGCCTTCGCCTCATGGTTGAAGCCACTGGCCGGCACCAGCACCGCGACGCTGGTCGGAATATCCGGCCGGGCAATTGCGTCTCCCGCGCTGCAGCATGAGACAAGTTCCGGGGTTCTTGCTACACAGGACCGGAATGAGCATTTCGTTACACCCAGACACGCCGGAAAGCCGGACCCTGGCGGCGCCGCCGGCGGCAACTGCGCCAGCAGTACCGGGCACGGCGGACGTTCGCAAGCGCAGCCGCCTGTTCGCCAAATACGTCGCGCTGTTCGTGGCGGTGGTCGGCGTCGCGCTGCTGTCGAACGGCATTTTCGAGGTCTTCTTCTATTACCGCGAACACAAGATCGCCCTGATCCGGATTCAGCACGAACAGGCGGAAGCCGCCGCCGCGAAAATCAGCCAGTTCGTCAAGGAAATCGAAAGCCAGCTGGGCTGGACCGCCCAGTTGCCCTGGTCGGCCGGATCGCTGCAGGACCGCCGCTTCGATGCGCTGCGATTGCTGCGGCAGGTACCTGCCATCACCGAATTGTCGCAGGTCGATTCCTCCGGCAAGGAGCGCTTGCGGGTGTCGCGACTCGATATGGACGTGGTCGATTCCGGGCTCGATTTCTCCAGGGACCCCAAATTCACCAGCGCCGTCGCCAACAAGATCTACTACGGCCCGGTCTATTTCCGGCGCGAGTCCGAGCCGTACATGACGCTGTCGCTGGCCGGCACCCGCAAGGAAGCCGGCGTCAGCATCGCCGA
>JAQSDT010000078.1 GCA_029946075.1 bacterium
GCGCACCGTCTGCGTGGTGGCGTCGATGAAATCCAGCGAATTCATCTCTTTGCCGGCCGCGTCCGTGTCGTGATACGGCACCACCGTGCCCTTGTAGAGATCGGGCGCCAGCGCGTCGAAGCCTGCCACCGCAAAACGGTCGCACAGCCCCTTGATCTGGTCGGACAGCCCCCACCATTCCTGGATCACGACCACGCCCGGCGCGTTGCCGCGCGCCGCGTTCGCGAGATAACCGTTGGCGTCCTTGCCGTCCGGACGCTTGAAGGTGATGCTGGTACCCATGAGTTCCTCCGCGATTTTCTGGCCGGTTTGGCGGCCATCTTGTCCGTTGCCGGCGCAGGAAGCAATCCGCCGCGCCGCCGCGGGCACGCGCATTTGAAGGCAACAAAAAAGCCCCCGAAGGGGCTTTTCCGAATTCGTCTCACACCGGCGAAGATCAGTGGGCGTTGGCCCAGACCTTCTTCTTGGTGAAGTAGAGCAGACCGGTGAGCAGGAGCAGGAACACGAACACCTGCATGCCGATCGCCTTGCGCGCTTCCATGTGCGGCTCCGCGGTCCACATCAGGAACGTGGTGACGTCCTTGGCGTACTGCATGACCGTCGCCGGCGCGCCGTCATCGAACGTGACCTGACCGTCGCTGAGCGGCTTCGGCATCTTGATGGCGTGACCGGGGAAGTACTTGTTGTAGTAGGAGCCCTGCGGCAGCGTGAAGCCGGCCGGGGGCTTGTCTTCATAGCCGTTCAGCAGCGCAACCACGTAATCCGGACCCTGCTCCTGATACTGGGTGAAGAAATCGATCAGGAACGTGGGGAAGCCGCGGCCGTAGCTGCGCGCCTTGGTGATCAGCGACAGGTCCGGCGGATAGGCGCCGCCGTTGGACGCGCGTGCCGCATTCTCGTTGGCGAACGGCGACGGGAAGTAGTCGGCCGGGCGACCCGGACGCTCGAACATGTCGCCCGCATCGTTCGGGCCGTCCTTGACCTTGTATTCGGAAGCAAACGCCTGCGCCTGCGCCACCGAGTAACCGGGTCCACCTGCCTCGGCGAGGTTGCGGAAGGCGACGAACGACAGGCTGTGGCAGGATGCGCAGACTTCCTTGTAGACCTTCAGGCCACGCTGCAGCGAGCCGCGATCGAACTTGCCGAAGGGGCCGGCGAACGACCACTTCTGCGCCGGCGGCTTGTCGCCATGATCGGCCGCGCGGGCGCTGTCGGCGCCGCCGAGCAGCAGTCCGCCGGCGACCAGCAACGCCGCCACGCTTGCAGCGACCTTGCCCTTGGACTTGGCCAGAACATCGTCGGCGATCGAGTTCGGAACCGGACGCGGCGTCTCGATCCGGGAGAGCAGCGGCAGCAGGATCAGGAAGTAGGCGAAGTACAGGAAGGTCAGGATGCGGCCGACGATCACATAGATGCCTTCCGGCGGCTGCGCGCCGAGATAGCCGAGGCCGATGCAGACGACCACGAACATCCAGAAGAACTGCTTGGCCAGCGGACGGTACTTCGACGAGCGCGTCCGGGCGTTGTCGAGCCAGGGCAGGAACGCCAGCACGACGATCGCGCCGAACATCGCCACCACGCCGGCGAGCTTGTTCGGGATCGAACGCAGGATCGCGTAGAACGGCAGGTAGTACCATTCCGGCACGATGTGCGGCGGCGTCACGGCGGGATTGGCCGGGATGTAGTTCTCGGGATCGCCGAGATAGTTCGGCATGTAGAAGATGAACCAGGCGAAGAACAGCATGAAGCAGGAAACGCCGAACATGTCCTTGATGGTCGCGTAGGGCGTGAACGCCACCGTGTCCTTTTCGGTCTTCGCCTCGACGCCGGCCGGATTGTTCTGGCCTGCAACGTGAAGCGCCCAGACGTGCAGCACGACCACGCCGGCGATCACGAACGGCAGCAGATAGTGCAGCGAGAAGAAGCGGTTCAGCGTCGGGTTGCCGACGGAGTAGCCGCCCCACAGCAGCGTCACGATGCTCTCGCCGAAATACGGCACGGCCGAGAACAGGTTGGTGATGACGGTGGCGCCCCAGAAGCTCATCTGGCCCCACGGCAGCACGTAGCCCATGAAGCCGGTGGCCATCATGAGGAGATAGATGATGACGCCGAGGATCCAGAGCACCTCGCGCGGTTCCTTGTACGACCCGTAATACAGGCCGCGGAACATGTGGATGTAGACGGCGAAGAAGAACATCGAGGCGCCGCAGGCGTGGATGTTGCGCAGCAGCCAGCCGTAGTTGACGTCGCGGACGATCAGTTCGACCGATTTGAAGGCGAGATCGGCATGCGGCGTGTAGTGCATCGCCAGGATCACGCCGGTCAGGATCTGCACGCCCAGCATCATCGAAAGGATGGCGCCGAAGGTCCACCAGTAATTCAGGTTACGCGGCGTCGGATACGCCACGAACGACGAATGCATAAGTCCCATAATCGGGAGGCGCCGTTCGATCCACTTCAAGGCGGGATTGGTCGGCTGGAAATCGGATGGTCCGCTCATTGATGCGATCCTGAGGAAGTAAGACGACGCGACGGGTTAAAAGGTCTCGGGCGTTTGCCCGAGCCCTCAGCCGATCTGGATTTTGGTGTCGGAAACGAAGGTGTAGGGGGGCACCGGCAGGTTGGACGGTGCGGGACCCTGACGAATGCGGCCCGAGGTGTCGTAGACCGAACCGTGGCAGGGACAGAAGAAACCGTCGTAGCTGCCCTCATGGGAAATCGGGATACAGCCGAGATGGGTGCAGATGCCGACCACGACGAGCCACTGATCCTTGCCCGCCTTGACGCGCGCCGAGTCCGGCTGCGGATCGGGCAGGCTCGCCAACTGCACGTTCTGCGCGGCTTCGATCTGCTTCTTGGTCCGATGGCTGATGTAGATCGGCTTGCCGCGCCAGAACACCTTGATGTCCTGCCCCACGGCGATCGGGGTCAGATCGACCTCGATCGGAGCGCCCGCCGCAATGGTCGAGGCGTCCGGGTTCATCTGGGCAACCAGCGGCCAAACCGTGGCGGCCGCGCCGACGGCGGCGACGGCTCCCGTTGCAACAAAAAGGAAATCACGGCGTGTCGGATGGTCCGCCGAAGACGCTGTCGTCACGATCTCAAGCCCTTTCTTGTCTGCAGCCAGCGGAACCGCCCGGACCACGCCAAAAACGTGACCCAAGGAGGCTGCCGGCGCCCGCGGCCCCCGCGGCGGCAGAAAAACCGCTTATTCCTCCCCCAATCCGGCGGAACAGCAGTCCAGAATCGTTCTATTGGCACCCTTGCCGTAAGAGCGCAAGCCCGCTATCGGCTCGCGACCGTGCAATGCACTAAATCCGTATCTGACCGTGATTTTTCAGTCATTGAACCCAGCAATTCCGAAGCCGCCAGACCATGCAGATCGCCCTCTTCCAGCCCGACATTCCCCAGAATACCGGGACGATTCTGCGCCTGTGCGCGTGCCTGGGCGTGGCGGCGCATATTATCGAGCCGGCCGGGTTTCCGATCACCGACCGGCATTTCCGCCGGGCGGGAATGGACTACCTCGATCAGGTCAGCATTACCCGCCATGACTCATGGTCAAAATTCGAGCAATGGCGTAACGAGGCGGCCTGTCGCCTGGTGCTGTTTACGACCAAGGGGGCCGGCTCCTACCTGGATTTCCGTTATCGGGGGGACGACGTCCTGCTGTTCGGGCGGGAATCGGCGGGAGTGAGCGACGAAGTCGCCTCGGCGGCCGACGCCCGGCTGCTGATCCCGATCCGGCCGGGCCTTCGCTCGCTCAACGTCGCGATGGCGGCGGCGATGGCAGTCGGCGAGGCGCTGAGACAGACCGGTTCCGGGATCCAGCCAGGCCCGGTCTAAGGAGAGACGGTGAGTTACGCGGTCAAAGAGATTTTCCTGACGCTGCAAGGCGAAGGCGCGCATGCCGGCCGCACGGCCGTATTTTGCCGTTTTGCCGGCTGCAACCTCTGGACCGGCCGCGAGCAGGACCGCGCGACCGCCACCTGCCGGTTCTGCGATACCGATTTCGTCGGCACCGACGGCACGCTGGGCGGCCGCTACGCCACGGCCGACGAACTTGCCGATACCGTCGCCGGGCAATGGATCGGCGATGGCACCAACCGCTACGTGATCCTGACCGGCGGCGAACCGCTGCTGCAGGTCGATACGGCCTTGATCGACGCGCTGCATGCGCGCGGCTTCGAGATCGGCATCGAGACCAACGGCACGATCGAGCCGCCCGATGGCATGGACTGGGTCTGCGTCAGCCCGAAGGCCGGCGCCGGCCTCGTGGTGCGCCGCGGCCATGAATTGAAGCTGGTCTATCCGCAGATCGGCGCCACGCCGGAGGATTTCGCCGGTCTCGACTTCGAACGCTTCTCGCTGCAGCCGATGGATGGACCGGACGCGGCCGAAAATACCGCGCGTGCAGTCGACTATTGCCTGCGCCATCCCAAATGGCGGCTCAGCGTGCAGACGCACAAGACACTCGGCATCAGATAGGGTTCAGATTAAGGAAATGTGGGAACTGACGAAATCGTTTCGCTTCGAAGCTGCGCATTCCCTGAAGGGAACGACGTTCGGCGCCGCCTCCGAGGAAATTCACGGCCACTCGTTTCGCGCCGAAGTGAGCATGCGCGGCACGCCGGATCCGGCGACCGGCATGGTGCTCGACCTCGGCCTGCTCGAGCGCAGCATGGAAGAGGTGCGCAAGGCGCTCGACCACAAGCTGCTCAACAAGGTCGAGACGCTCGGCATACCGACGCTGGAAAACATCTCGCGCTATATCTTTGAGCGGGTCCAGCACGCCGGCAGGATCACCCGCGTCAGCGTACACCGCGACAGCTGCAACGAGAGCTGCACCTATTTCGGACCGCAGGGCTAGATAACTTCCACCGTCATTGCGAGGAGCGAAGCGACGAAGCAATCCATTCTTTTTCGTGGCACGATGGATTGCTTCGCTTCGCTCGCAATGACGACAGAAATTTCGGATCGCTTATGGACATGTCCCTGATCGAAGATCGCAAGACCCGCGCGCGAAGCTGGTTCGAGGCGCTGCGCAACGATCTCTGCGCGGCGTTCGAAAAGCTGGAGGACGATGCGCCGGCGGCACTCTATCCCGGCGAGGCCGGACGTTTCGTCCGCACCCCCTGGGACCGTACCGACCACAGCGGCAAGCCCGGCGGCGGCGGCGTGATGTCGATCATGCGCGGGCGGCTGTTCGAAAAGGTCGGCGTGCACTGCTCCACCGTGCATGGCGAGTTCGCGCCTGAATTTCGCACGCAGATTCCGGGGGCGGCCGACGATCCCAGATTCTGGGCGTCGGGCATCTCGCTGATCGCGCATTTGCACAATCCGCATATCCCGGCCGTGCACATGAATACCCGCTTCGTCGTCACCACCAAAGCATGGTTCGGCGGCGGCGCGGACCTGACGCCGGTGCTCGACCGCCGCCGCACCCAGGAAGACCCGGATACCCAGGCCTTTCACCAGGCGATGAAGCAAGCCTGCACCGGACCCAACGGCGTCGCCGATTACGACAAGTACAAGAAATGGTGCGACGAATATTTTTACCTGCCGCACCGGAAGGAAGCCCGCGGTATCGGCGGCATCTTCTACGACTGGCACGATTCCGGCGACTGGGACGCCGACCTTGCCTTCACCAGGGACGTGGGACTCGCCTTCCTGAAAATCTATCCCGACCTCGTGCGGCGCAACTTCGCGCAGGCGTGGAACGCCGCCGAACGCGAGGAACAACTGATCCGGCGCGGACGCTATGTCGAGTTCAACCTGCTGTATGATCGCGGCACCATCTTCGGACTGAAGACCGGCGGCAATGTCGATTCGATCCTGTCCTCGATGCCGCCCGAAGTGAAATGGCCTTAGCGATGACCGAACTGCCCCGCGCGATGCTGATCGACATGGACGACACCATCCTGTCGGCCTATGGCCGCCCGGAGATCGCATGGCACAACGTCGCCGCCGAATTTTCTGCCGAGTACGGCCCCTACACGTCGCAGCAGGTCGCCAACTCCGTGCTGAATTCCGCGCGCGCGTTCTGGTCGGCCGCCGGCGCCGAATGGCGGCTGAAGCTGGAAGAGGCGCGGCGCATCACGGTGCGCAACGGATTTGCGGCGCTTGCCGACGGCGGGCACGCCTTGCCGGAAGATCTGGCGGTGCGGCTGGCGAACCGCTTCAACGCCTACCGCGAGGAGGAGATGTTCGTCTTCCCCGGCGCGCACGATGCCATCGACGCGTTGAAGGCGCGCGGCGTCAAGCTGGCGCTGGTGACCAACGGCGCAGCCGTTCCGCAGCGCGCCAAGGTCGACCGGTTTGCGCTGTCGCACCGTTTCGACCACATCCAGATCGAGGGCGAGCACGGCTTCGGCAAACCGGAGGAGCGCGCCTATCTGCACGCGATGCAGGCGCTCGGCGTCACCGCGGCCGATACCTGGATGATCGGCGACAATCTGGAATGGGAAGTCGTGGCGCCGCAGCGGCTCGGCATCTATTCGATCTGGATCGACGTGCACGGCGACGGCCTGCCCGCGGGCTCCGACATCAAGCCCGATCGCATCATCCGCTCGCTGACGGAACTACTGCCGGACGCGCCGCGATAGAGCGGCGGGCCGCTTGCCGGATCAGTGCCGCAGCGCGCTCGTGATCATCACGACGCCGCCGGTGATCACGGCGGCATCGAGGATCGCGGTGTGGATCCGCACCGGCATCCGCTCGACGAAGGCCTTGGCGAGGAATGCGCCGGGGATCGAGATGCCGCCGATCAGCACGGCGAACGCCAGCACCTGCGCGGTGACGACGCCGGCCATGCCGAACACCGAAATCTTGACCACGCTGGTCGCCAGCGAAATCACGGCATCCGTGGCGATCACGGCCGCGCCTTCGAGCCCGGCCGCCATCAGCAGCGACAGCAGGATCACACCGGAGCCCGACGTGCCGCCGACCACCACGCCATAACCGACGGCGCCTGCGGCCAGGCCGGCATCGCCGATGCGGACCTCGTGATGCCGCAACAGCCGCCGCAGCGGTACGCTCAGGATCAGCATGCTGCCGATGACGAGCGCCGCGCCGGTGCCGGTCAGCCGCGTATAACCGAAAGCGCCGAGCGCCGTGGTCAGCACCGCAGCCGCAATCACGATAAGCGCCTTGCGGCGGTCCGCGTAGCGGACATAGGCGACGAAGCGGCTCATGTTCGTGAAGATCGAAGAGATCGCGATGATCGGCACGACGGGTTCGGCGCCGATCAGCGGCACAAGTACCAGCGGCATCAGCGCGCCGGTGCCGTACCCGGCGAGGCCGCCGATGACGGAGGCAAACAGCGCGACGACCGCAACCAGCAGGAGCTGCAGCAGCGAGGTGTCGGCGAAGCCGGAAAGCAGGTTCACAGTCGGTGATCGCGGGTGAAGCGGGAAACGGTCTGGTCGGCGATATCAGACAGGGCTGGCGGATCGAGCGGGAAATCTGCCGCCAGCCAGGCGTCTTCCGCCAAGGTCAGCACATGCCCGAGCGCCGGACCTTCGGCAATGCCGCGCGCGATGAAATCGGCGGCCTTCAACGGGAATTTCGGCGCGCGCCAGCGCTGCGGCAGCGTCGCCAGCTCCTGCCAGCGCGCGGCGCCCTTGGCCGCATTCGCCCGCGCCCAGGCCAGCATCAGCCGGTCGCGATAGGGATCCTCGCCGAGGCGATACAGCAATTGCCGCGCGCGG
>JAQSDT010000079.1 GCA_029946075.1 bacterium
AGGATGGGTGGCGCGCAGCGAGACCCATCATCTCCCCACCGGCCCCGGTTGATGGGTATCGCTGCGCTCCACCCATCCTACGAATCTATACACAGCTACGTCAGCAATCCCTTCCCCGGCACGTGATTGAGTTCGAGCCGGATGCCGTCGGGATCCTCGAACAGCAGCGAATAATATCCCGGCGCCCATTGGTCCTCGCGCGGTGCGCGCACGATCGTGGCGCCGAGCGTAACGAGGAAACCGTGCAACTCGTCGACATCGGCGCGTTCGCGGGCGCGGAAGCAGAGATGATGCAGGCCGACACGGTTCTGTTCGAAGGCCGCGCCGGCATGCTCCGGCGACGGCGCGCGGATCGCCACCGCGGTTCGGCCGCCGACGCAGTAAAATACCTGGTCGGAATCGATCATCGGCTTCATGCCGAGGAACGGCAGCAGCTTGCGGTAGAATTCGCGGGCGCGTTCGTAGTTGGACGCGGTCAGAAAAATATGGGCGATACCGTTGACTTCCATCGTCTCCCCCTGCGTGGCAATTTCGGGTTGCAATGCGGTTGACGCCAAGCATACAGGAACCCGTGCGATTGAAAGCAGCCTTATGACCGCGACCGCATCGCGCTGCCTGGCCTGCGTGCTGGCTTGCCTGACGCTGGCATCGGCCAGCGCGGCGAGCGCCTCGGCTTGCACGTTCGCGTCCCAGGGCGATGGGCGTGTCGTATCCGTCATCGATGCCCGCACGTTTCGGCTCGACGACGGCCGCGACATCCGTCTCGCCGGCATCGAGGCCGCGAGCATCGACAAGACGAAAGGCATGGCCGCGCTGTCGGCGATCGCAGGCGGCCGCGACGTCAGCCTGCATGGCGAGGACGACACGCCGGACCGCTACGGCCGCCAGCCCGCCTTCGTCTTCCTCAAGGGCACACAGACATCGGTCCAGAGCGAACTGCTGCGGCGCGGCGAGGCGCTGGCTTCGGCAGATATCGCCGACAAGGATTGCGCCGCCAGCCTGGCAGCTGCCGAAGCCTCCGCCCAGGACGGCAAATCGGGCTTCTGGGCCGATCCGGCGGCCATAAAAAACGCCGAAAGTCCCGGCGATATTCTGACCGGGATTGGGCGCTTTACATTGGTCGAGGGCAGGGTTCTGTCCGTCCGGCAGGCGGGGTCGACGACCTACCTGAACTTCGGGCGGAACTGGACGCAGGACTTTGCCGTGACTATTTCGAGGCGGCTCATTCCGGCTTTCGAGGCGGCCGGGCTTTCGCCTAAGTCGCTCGAAAATCAAAGGATTCGCGTTCGCGGCTATGTCTGGTCGCGAGGTGGACCGCGGATTGAGTTGCTCCGGGTCGGGCAGATCCAGGTTTTGAGCAGGAAATGACGCGTTTTTGCAGCGGAATGGGGACCCGTTCGCCGACAGAAATACGCAGGGGGAGCCTATGATCCGAGGGACCGCGCCGCGGTTTTTCGCTAAGGATCATGCGCAGACAACAGGGATGAGATGTCGTCCGGTCGGGCTGATCGAACGGTGACCTCAGTGGCGGAATTGACGGATCGAGCAGCACGTTTCGGGGAAAGTGCAGGCCGCCGCCTTCTGGCAGCGCCGGCGCTGCTGTGCGCCGCCCTCACCTTGTCCGCCTGCGGCAATCTCGGACGCTTCGAGACCTCGGCCCCCAGCACGTCCTCCCCGGCCAAGCCGAACCGCACGGTGGCCCAGACGCCCGCGAGCGAGCGCGAGCACGAGCGCATCCTCTCCTCCTATGGCGGCGCCTATGACGATCCGAGGCTGGAGGCGTTGATCAGCAAGACCGTCGACCGGCTGGTCGCGGCATCCGACCGGCCCGACCAGGCCTATCGCGTGACGATCCTCAATTCCGGCGCGGTCAACGCCTTCGCGCTGCCGACCGGCCAGCTCTATGTGACGCGCGGCTTGATCGCGCTCGCCAGCGACACCTCCGAACTGTCTTCCGTGCTCAGCCACGAAATGGCGCATGTGCTCGCCAAGCACGCCTCGATCCGCGAAGACCAGGCCCGGCAGGCCGCCGTCGTCACCCGCGTCGTCACCGACATGAGCAACGATCCGGATCTCACCGCGCTGGCGCTGGCCAAGACCAAGCTGACGATGGCGAGTTTCTCGCGTTCGCAGGAGTTCGAGGCCGACGGCATCGGTGTCGGCATCTCCGCACGCGCCAAATTCGATCCCTATGGCGCGGCGCGTTTCCTCTCGGCGATGGAGCGCAATGCCGCGCTGAAGGCCGGCAAGACCTCGCTCGATCCGCGCGCGCAGGATTTCCTGTCCTCGCATCCGGCGACGCCGGAGCGCGTGCAGAACGCGCAATCCAGCGCCCGGCAATTCGCTTCGCCGCAGAGCGGCGAGCGCGACCGCGAGACCTATCTGGCCGCGATCGACAACATCGTCTACGGCGAAGACCCCAGCGAAGGTTTCGTCCGCGGCCGCCGCTTCCTGCATCCGAAACTCGGCTTCAGCTTCGCCGCGCCCGACACCTTCACGCTTGACAACACCGCGCAGGCCGTAATCGGCGTGCGCGAGGGCGGTACGCAGGCAATGCGCTTCGACGTGGTGCGCGTGCCCGCCGAGCAGTCGCTCGCCGAATATCTCAATTCCGGCTGGATGGAAGGCGTCGACAAGGGTTCGACCGAAGACATCACCATCAACGGTTTTCCGGCCGCATCGGCCACGGCGCATGGCGACAGCTGGCAATTCCGCGTCTATGCGCTGCGCTTCGGCAGCGACGTCTACCGCTTCATCTTCGCCGCCAAGCAGAAGACCACCGAGAGCGAGCGCAACGCGCGCGAGACCGTCAACTCGTTCCGCCGCCTGACGCTCGACGAAATCCAGGCCGCCCGGCCGCTGCGCATCAAGGTCATCACCGTGCAGCCCGGCGACACCGTGGAGTCGCTTTCGCACCGCATGGCCGGTGTCGATCGCCCGGCTGAGCGGTTTCGCATTCTCAACGGCCTCGACCAGCACGCCCAGGTCAAGACGCGGGACCGCGTGAAGATCGTGGTGGATTGAGGCGCGCCTTCAGCCGTCATTGCGAGCGAAGCGAAGCAATCCATTTCACGGCGCGGGATAGATGGATTGCTTCGTCGCTGCCGCTCCTCGCAATGACGCCGACGCAGGGGCGACGGCGATAACGCCAAACATCCCCAAAAGACAAAAAGCCCGGTCTTGCGACCGGGCTTTCTGCTTTCTAATCCGTCGAACCCTTTCAGGCGGCTTCGTCCGCCACGGCGGTATCGTCGCCATCGGCCTCGGCATCCGCCTCGTCGGCTTCACCGTCGGCTTCCGCGGTCTCGGACTTGGCGCCGCGGCGCGGGCTCTTGGCGAGCTGGCTTTCGATTTCCTTGACCGCTTCGGTCTCGGTCGAATGCTGGACCACCGCGATTTCGCGCGACAACCGGTCGAGCGCCGCTTCATAGAGCTGGCGTTCGCTGTAGGACTGCTCGGGCTGCGATTCCGAACGGTAGAGATCGCGGACCACTTCGGCGATCGCGACGATGTCGCCCGAATTGATCTTCGCTTCGTATTCCTGCGCACGGCGCGACCACATGGTGCGCTTGACGCGGGCGCGGCCCTTGAGGGTTTCCAGCGCCTTCTTGACCAGCGCCGGCTCGGACAGCTTGCGCATGCCGACATTGGCGACCTTGGCGGTCGGCACGCGGAGCGTCATCTTGTCCTTCATGAAATTGATCACGAACAGCTCGAGCTTGGCGCCCGCGATTTCCTGCTCCTCGATCGCCAGGATCTGGCCGACGCCGTGAGCGGGATAAACCACGAATTCGTTCGCCTTGAAGCCCTGACGCTGGGTCACGACCTTCTTCGGTTCCTCGACGCGCGGGGCGGCAGGCTTCGCAGCGGCGACAGCCGGCTTCGGCGCCGCAACGGCGGCCTTGGCAACGGGCGGCTTCACAACGGCAGCCTTGGGGACGGCAGTTTTCGGGGCGGCAGCTTTCGGGGCAGGCGCAGGGGCAGCGGTCTTCGGAGCGACCTTCGAAGCAGTGGCCTTCGAACCCGTCGCTTTCGCGGCAGTTTTGGCAGTCTTTTCTGGCATTGCGCTTCTTTTGTTCTTTGAGGACTTTGCGGCCGCGGCCTTCTTGGCGTCCTTTACAGGCGCCTTGGCACGGCCCTTGGGTGCGCTGCGGCTGGCCGCGGCGGCTTTCTTGGTGGTCTTGGAAGCACTCTTTTTACGCGTTTTCTGTGACACGGCCTGCGCGCGGAACTGCCACGCCCCTGTTCGATGTTTTACGGGAACCCACCGGGGCCACAGATACGCGTGGCCAGGTTCATAATGTGCCCAATATAGCACATTTTCCGCAAAAATCAATGATTTACGCCCAATTCCGGACCTTTACGGAGGGCTTTCCGTCATAAGTCCGTCAACAGGGTTAAATCCGCAGGCCTTGTTGGTTCAGATCAGGTCCGGAGCGGGCTTAACTGGCCCGCCGGACGTCTTGGCTCGATCTGGCTGGGTGGTAGCCGACCGATCTGGCGAGAGTTGGGCGAATCAGTCGCCGGTGCCCGGCTCCTTGGAAAAATATTTCTCGAACTTGCCTTCCACGCCCTCGAATTCTTTCGCGTCCGGCGGCTGGTCCTTCTTCTGGGTGATGTTGGGCCAGCTCTTGGCGTATTCGGTGTTGACCTCGAGCCACTTCTCCAGCCCCGGCTCGGTGTCGGGCTTGATGGCGTCGGCGGGGCATTCTGGTTCGCAAACGCCGCAATCGATGCATTCGTCGGGATGGATGACCAGCATGTTCTCACCCTCGTAGAAGCAGTCTACGGGGCAGACCTCAACGCAGTCGGTATATTTGCATTTGATGCAGGCTTCAGTGACGACGTAAGTCATCCAAGACTCCGAAAGAATTGGCTCCGAAACGATCGATTTTCCGGGGTTTGCGTAGCGCATGCAGTGCGCTGCCGCAAGGGAAGTGGCGCGCTCCAGGCGGCCGTTTTTCAGGCGTCGTTGCCTGCGGCTTGCAGATAGTCATTGGCGGGCATTCTGCAAATCCTCATACAGCGCGCGCCCGGCCGCCGCATCGCCGCGCCGTACGGAAAATCCGCTGACCTTGAGGACGCGCACGCTGTTGTCGAGCGCGATTGTGAGCACGTCGCCGATCTTCACGGCATGTCCGGGTGACTTCTCGCGCGTGCCGTTGATGCGAACGTGACCGGCCTCGACGAGCTCGGCCGCCGAGGTGCGGGCCTTCACCACCCGCGCGTGCCACAACCATTTATCGAGACGCTGGCGCTCCAACGACACTCGCCTTCAGCGATGGGGTTATTCCTTGTTTCCGGCGAGCTGTTCCTTCAGCGCCGCCAGCTTGGCGAACGGCGAATTGGGATCGATCGGACGATCGCGCTCGCGCGGCGCGGCGCTGGTCGCCCACTGACGGTGCGAAGGGCCGCTGTCGCGCTTGTCACGGCCGCCCTTGTCGCGTCCGCCGAAATCACGACCGCCACGTTCCTTGTCGCGCCCGCCACCCTTGTTGCGGTCGCCGCCCTTGCTGCGATCGAATTTGTTGTCGCGATTGTTGTTGTCGCGGCCCTTGCCCTCGAAACGCTCGCGGGGCGGACGATCGCGACGCGCCTCCGGTCGCCCCTCGGCTGCGACTGCGCCCTCGGCCGCCGGCGCCGCGGCCGCATCGGCAGGTGCGCCTTCGCGCGGCTTGCGAAATTCATTGTTGCGACGGCCGCGGCGATGACGCTGCTCGCGCGGTGCGCCCTCGCCGCCTTCGCCGGCCACGGCCGGTGCATCGCCCTGCTGTTGCGGGCGGGCCTGATGGCGCTGGCGGTTGCGATCGTGATGCGGACGGCGCTCGTCCGAACGGCCGCCGGGCCGCCAGACTTCGATCATGACGGGCTCGGCAGGCACAGCGTCAGCCGCAGGTGCTTCGGCAACAGCTTCGGCCGATGCAGCTTCCACAGCCGCAGCAGGCTCCGTGGTCGCTTCCGGCGCAGGCGAGGCCTCGGCAACCGGTGCTTCGGCAGAGGCCTCCGCGACCGGGGCTTCAGCCGGCGCAGCTTCAACGGCAGGCTCTTCCGCCACCGGCGCGACGTCAGGCAGCAATGCTGCCGACGGTGCGGGATCGCCGGAGACCGGCAACTCGGCGGCGACCTGTTCCGCCGGCGTCTCGGACGCGGCTTCAGCGGAAGCCCCTACCGGCGGGGTCTCGGCGGACACCGTCTCGGTTGCCTCCACCGGCGCCGGCTTCGGCGGCAACGGCGCGCGGCGGTCCATGCGATAGCCGAGCGCGCGCAGGACCGAGGCGAAATCCTCGCCCGCGGAACCCGTCAGCGAGGTCATCGCCTGCGTCACCACGAAGCTGCGGCCGTCGAATGCACCGGCGGGCTTTTCACCCGGCGAGGATTCGCGCCACGCCAGCGCGGGACGGATGAGATCGGCAAGACGCTCCAGAATATCGACGCGCACGGCGCGCTCGCCACACTGGCGATAGCCGAGCACGCGATAGGCATCGCGCGGCAAGGTCTTGTCGACCGGGAACGAGGTTCGGCCGGAGCTTGCCAGATGCTGCGCACCCGACAGCGCCGACATGTCGACATTGTCCTGTTTCTCGGCCCACAGCAGCGACGCCAGTGAACGCGCGGCAGGCTTGAGCAGGCCCGGGAAATAGATGTGATAGGCGCCGAAGCGCACGCCGTATTTGCGCAACGCGGCGCGCGAGGCCTGGTCGAGATCCTTCATCTCGGCGGAGATCTTGGTGCGCTCGAGCACGCCGAGCGCCTCGACCAGCTGGAACGCGATGCCGCGGCCGATGCCGGTAATGTCCTCGGCCTTGGAGAGCCCGAACAGCGGGCCAAGCAGCTTTTCGATATGCGTCTTCAGCCACAGGTCCAGCCGCGTCTGCACGGCTTCGCGCGGCGCGCCGGACAGGCGATCGTCGGCAATGATGCGAAGGCGCGGATGCAGCGCGTCTTCGGCGGCGACGAGCTTGGCCACGGCATCGCCGGTCCAGCGGATGGTGCCGTCGGAGGTCAGCACGAACTGATCGTCGGGCGCAGCCGCGAGTTTCTCGGCGCGCGAGTCGATCTCGCCGGCCAGCACCTGCTGGGCCGCGGCCTGCAACGCCTTCGCATCCGATCCCGCTTCCGCCGCATCCGGGGCGAAGGTGAATCCGTCGAGGCGGCCGATCGCATGGCCTTCCACAATCACTTCGCCGGTCTTGCCAATTTCCGTATTCAAAACTGAGTTCTCCCGCAGGCGGCGCATCAATACACTGGTACGGCGGTCAACGAAACGCTCCGTTAGGCGTTCATGCAGCGCATCGGATAATTTATTTTCCACCTCGCGGGCGATCCCCTGCCAGTGATCGGGGTCCGAAAGCCAGTCCGGCCGGTTGGCGACGAAGGTCCAGGTGCGGATTTGCGCGATCCGGCCCGACAGCGTGTCGATATCGCCGGTAACGCGGTCGGCCTGGTCGACCTGGGCGGCGAACCATGCGTCGGGGATCCGGCCCTTCTGCATCAGGAATGCATAAAGCGTGGTCACGAGTTCGGCATGCGCCGCAGGCGCCAGCCGCCGGTAATCCGGGATCTGGCAGGCGTCCCACAGCCGCTCCACGGCTGCCGTGCCGTGGGCCATGTCCCTCACCTCGCCGTCGCGCGCGGCGTGATCGAGAACCAGAAGGTGATCGCAGATCGCGTCATA
>JAQSDT010000080.1 GCA_029946075.1 bacterium
GATGCGGTGACGCCGGACGAATTGAAGAAGCAGAAGGACCGGGTGAAGCGCGCGTCGAAGAAGACGCCGCTGCTGATTTCGGCGGTATCAGGCGAAGGCATGCCGGAAGCGCTGAAGGCGCTGGTCGAAGTGATCGGCGAAGCCCCGGTGTCGCTGAAGGCCAAGGGCGGCCAGGCCGAGCCGTGGTCGACGGCAACGCCGCCGCAGGGCTAATCTTACACCCCAAGCATATTTGCCGAAGTCACCAGAATTCGAATCAACGGCCTTCCATCTCAGCAAAACGGCTTGACCGGTAGTGAGTTCGCAACCAGCGCGGCAGCTCCGAATAGTGCATTAGAGACCAACCCATTTTCCTTGCCCGACCTAGCACATGCGCCGGAATGCTCTGTGGCGTCAAAATGACATCCCACTCGCGACCGTGCTGAGATTCTTTGGAAACAACTCCCATCACAGCTGACAAGGTTTGAGCTGGCCATACATTCAGCACTTCACCCTCATCTTCAAAGATTAGTGATTCGCCATCCTCTCCGCGATAATCCCATCGGTAGCCGTCTAACAAGCTAATGCAAAAATCCTTAAACGCTTCGTCAAAATCCTTGGGCAAGCTCGCCGACACAGCCCAACACATCAAATCCGCTGACCTATTGCTTCGAGCGTCCGCCAGCAAATTTACGATATACTTGTGTCTGCCTAGCCGAACTTGAACCATGCGCGACCGAAGCTCGCCAGGCATCAGCACGATTATGTGCTCTGACGTATGCAGTAGCGCTTCCTCACAAAGCATCGTTCCCAGAAGGTAGCGCAAAACCTCTTGCTCAGACCACTCTGCTCGCGGCCGGAGCATTCCGAAGAGATTAAGAGACGGAATCTGAGATAGACCTTCGTTAGTGAGCCGACTGACTAAGTCTCCGCGTCGTATTAGTGATTTTAGCAAAACCTTAACGTGCCGAGATGCTGCGTTGCTAACTGAGAACTGGTTTCGGAAATTGCCTGTTCGGCGCTGACGATGCCCGGCAATAATCCACGCATGGTCGAACCCGCGAGCAAGCGTCGGCAATTGATCGACCGGAGTCTTACGCGGCGGAGGCGAACCGAAGCTAAATGGACGAACATTTACAAGATGCCGGATGAAAACCTCTGGCGGATGCCCCTCTACCTTGCGTGCCATGGCTTCAACTTGCCCCTCTGCGCTTTGGCAGACGGCAATAAACTGCGACATCGGACCAGCTTGATCTAAAGAAGGGCTCAACGTGCCACCGGCCCGGATGGCTGGTCCAGCTGGAGCATTCCTAATGTTGAAAACGCGTCCATGGAAAAACTCATCTTGAAGGACGTGCCGAGCGACGCCACCAATTCCGATGATCTTCCAGCGGGCAGCCTTCCTTTTCTGTGAAGCGTAGGCACGACCGAGCGGTCGCACTGCGATCCTTGCTTTCGGGAGGCTGAAGGCTTTCAAAACGAACCAGGTTTCCTCCCAATGGACTTTCTTAAGCCGTTCAACCAACGCAGGTGCAATGAAAATATTCAACTCATCTCTGTATAGAACAACCATTTGCTCCGCGTGGGCGACCTGAAAGTGGCGATTAAGGTCACGACGAACAGCTGGCGTAAAGACCTCCGTGTCTCGCCATACTGCGGCTGCTAGTTCGCCGCTATCATCTTGCACGCTTTTAAAAGCAGCTTGCAATAGCTCCACGTTTGGCCGAGGCCCATCCCGGAAACTGCCGAGTTCAAGTCGAACGAGCGGCCATTCGAACAAATTAGCACTTGAGAGAAGTTTCGCCGCAACGGCCGCCATATCCTTAGCTGCAGCAACGTGAATTTCGTTTCGGTGGTCCTTGAAGGCCCAAAGCGCGGGCTCTCCAACTTCCACAGACAAGCGATCGCGCGATTGTCGCAATAGTGCGCCAGGCGCGGCTATCTCAGTGAAACCTTGCACGACATCTTGGTGGTCGACGACTTGTGCCAAATCGACGTTTGACCCTGGATCTCGTCGAAAAAGCGGGAATAGAAACCCGGGTGCATCTTGTGCAGGGTCAACAAAGCCAACAAGCAGAGGCATTAGAGGCGACTCTCATCGACAAGCTTCTTCCGACAAAGGTAGTCCAAGCATTTGTCGTAGATTCCTCCCGTAAACTCATTTGGTCTCAACCGTCCCAACGTGCGATACGGAATTACTTCAATGCCTGCGTCGGCTAACCGCTTTCCAATTTGAGCTCGCGCTTGTGAAGACGGAATCACTGCGGCCTCGACGTCCTTGAGCATATCGATAGGTTGATCCGTTTGGATCTCCACACCACCACCTCGACTGTCCATCGCATTCGCACCTTGAGCTCCGATCAACATTTCATACGATTTTGCCTCGAATTGGCTGGGATCATACGCGTCAGATACAGCTTTCTGGCCTACAATGTAGTTTGTGTTGTCTGTAAAGAACCGCCTCACAATGCGTCCGGGCGATTCTGCATCTGCCTCCAGCAAGAAATCGCCTAATCTCATATTCTTATGGAGGTATGCTTTGTAAAAGCCATGGTGAAAAGCTCCGCTATCGAAGGGGAAGACGCGCTTTATCTTGATCGAGGCGTCTACCTTAAAGATCAGACACACGGGGAGGAAGTGGTCTAAATTTGTCGGCTCTTCCGCAAGGTTCGGACGATAAGCCGCCCGTCCATAAAAGAGATAGGTCAATCGCTCCGGTTCGAACACCGAGCATAGCTGTGGTGTTATCTTGCCAGCATCATCGAGAATATTGCCGATGGCATAGGCATCGGTGGAATGCACCAAAGGCAACTTTGGGAGGGCTGGATTTGTCGCGCTCACGAGGCGCCGGAAGCGCTCGCGGCCTTGATCAAGGCGATGTGGCACCTATACCTCCGAATACTTGTTCATCGACGAGATTTGATAGAGATCGATCGTACGCATCTCGACAAAGGTTCTTGTAGCTGACTTCTTTTGGTACTCGCTCTAAACCTATGGTTGATCCGATGGATTGCCAAGGGGCCACGCTATTGGGGTGCGCCCTCACCTCTAGGCCAGCAAGAGCAATGGATCGCTTGCACCAATCTTCGTCCTGCTGCAAAACACCCCGCTCCCGAGCACTCGAAGTCTGATTTCATGAAACGCCCTTCGCTCAAGAATTTCCGCCGCATCGTCGTCAAGGTCGGCTCCTCGCTGCTGGTCGACTCCAATGCCGGCGAAGTGCGCGCCGAATGGCTGGCGGCGCTGGCGGCGGATATCGCCAAGCTGCATGGCGCGGGCTGTGACGTCCTCGTCGTGTCGTCGGGCTCGATTGCGCTCGGCCGCAGCCGGCTGAAGCTGCCGCGCGGCCCGCTCAAGCTCGAAGAGAGCCAGGGTGCGGCTGCCGTGGGGCAAATCGCGCTGGCGCGGATATGGTCGGAAGTGCTTGGCGCGCACGGCATTGGTGCCGGACAGATTCTGGTGACGCTGCAGGACACCGAGGAGCGGCGACGCTACCTCAACGCCCGCTCGACCATCGGCAAGCTGCTGGAATGGCGCGCAGTGCCCGTGATCAACGAGAACGACACGGTGGCGACCAACGAGATTCGCTATGGCGACAATGATCGCCTCGCCGCGCGCGTCGCCACCATGGCGAGCGCGGATTTGCTGATCCTGCTGTCCGACATCGACGGCCTCTACACCGCGCCGCCCGGCGCCAATCCCGATGCGAAGTTGATTCCGGTCGTCGAATCCGTCACGTCCGAAATCGAGGCGATGGCGGGCGCGGCCGAATCCGAACTGTCGCGCGGCGGCATGTTCACCAAGATCGAGGCCGCCAAGATCGCGACCACGGCGGGCACACACATGCTGATCGCCTCCGGCAAGATCCAGCATCCGCTGCAGGCGATCGCCGACGGCGGCCGCTGCACCTGGTTCCTGACCCCCGCCAATCCCGTCACCGCGCGAAAGCGCTGGATCGCCGGCTCGCTGGAGCCAAAGGGCACGCTGACCATCGACGCCGGCGCGGTTGCCGCCTTGCGTGCCGGAAAAAGCCTGCTGCCCGCCGGCGTGATCCGGATCGACGGCCAGTTCGCCCGCGGCGACGCCGTGGTGGTGCGCGGCCCCGACACCCACGAGATCGGCCGCGGCCTCGTCGCCTACGACGCCGAGGATGCCGAGAAGATCAAGGGCAGGTCATCACCGGACGTGATGGTGATTTTGGGGATCAGCGGCCGGGCGGAGATGATCCACCGGGACGATCTGGTGGTGGGCGGGGCGAGATCGAGCGACGCCGTGTAGAGACCCTACGTCATGTCGTCGGCGTCGATATCCTGCTGGCCATGCATCACGCGCACGACGATTACCCCGTCTGGCACCGGCGTGTAGAAGACGAGGTAGCGCCCGACCGGAAAGCTGCGCAGATGCGGCGCCAGATCGTGTCTCTCGCGTCCGGCGTACGGCGCCTCCGCCAGCATGTCGAAGATATCTTCGATGCGCTCCAACCAGACATTGGCAGCTCTTGGGTTGTCGTCGGCGATGAAATTGTAGATCGACGTGAGGTCGATTTCGGTTTGCGGACTCTTGCGTGGCCTATTCGGCATTCTTGGCCGCCAGCCGCTCTCGCCCCTGCGCCTTGATCCGTTCGAACATGTCACCGACCTCTTCTGCCGGGCCGCTGTCAAAACCCTTCTGGATTTCGGCGCGCAGCGCTTCGAGCCTGGCCTTGCGGCGCTCTTCGCGCTCTTCGACCAGCCGCAGACCTTCGCGCATGACCTCGCTGGCGGTCGAATAACGGCCGCTTTCGATCAGGCCTTCGATCATGCCCTCGAAATGCTTGCCGATGCTGTAGCTGCTGGCCATGGCCGCCTCCTGAGTATCATAAAGTAGCATTTAATGATATTCTGAGGTCATCGCAAGCCGACGCATACCCGAGATCCCTTGGCGGCTCGTTCATTGGCCGAGCCATCGGCGCCCGCCAGCCATGCCGGCTCCGGACCTCGCAAATCCGGGATTTCCGTGCTAGGACATGGCCTTAACTCCAGACCGAGACGCGCAATGACCGCCCCCCTGAAAGCCATCGACGGCAACGCCGATCTGGCCGCCCTGATGAACGACCTCGCCGCCCGTGCCCGCGCTGCTGCGCGCGTGCTGGCGCTGGCGCCGTCGGCGCAGAAGGACCGGGCGCTCGATGCGATTGCGCGCGCCATCCGCAGCCACGCGCCGGCGATCCTCGCCGCTAATGCCGAAGACGTTGCCGAAGTTCGCGCCGGCGGTGCGACCTCGGCGTTCCTCGATCGCCTGACCCTGACACCGGCGCGTGTCGAGGCGATGGCCGACGGCGTCGCCACCGTGCGCGGCATTGCCGACCCGGTCGGCACCGTCACCGAAAGCTGGCAGCGGCCGAACGGCATGACCATCGAGCGCGTGCGCGTGCCGCTCGGCGTGATCGGCGTGATCTTCGAAAGCCGTCCCAACGTCTCGGCCGATGCCGGCGTGCTGTGCCTGAAATCCGGCAATGCCGTGATCCTGCGCGGCGGCTCCGACAGTTTCCGTTCCTGCCGCGCGATCCATGATGCGATGACCGAGGGCCTGCGCGAAGCCGGCCTGCCGGAGGCCGCGATCACGCTGGTGCCGACGCGCGACCGCGCGGCGGTCGGCATGATGCTTTCCGGATTGAACGGCAGCATCGATGTGATCGTGCCGCGCGGCGGCAAGAGCCTGGTGGCGCGCGTCGAAGCGGAAGCGCGCGTGCCGGTGTTCGCGCATCTGGAAGGCGTCAATCACGTCTATGTCGACGGCAGCGCCAATCTCGACATGGCCAAATCGATCGTGCTGAACGCCAAGATGCGCCGCACCGGGGTCTGCGGCGCGGCCGAGACGCTGCTGGTCGATCGCGCCGCGGCGGGCACCAACCTGAAGCCGCTGATCGAGATGCTGATCGCATCCGGCTGCGAGGTGCGCGGCGACGACGCCGTGCAGAAGGTCGATTCGCGCGTAAAGCCTGCGTCCGACGAGGATTGGGACACCGAATATCTCGACGCCATCATCGCCGCGCGCCTCGTCGATGGCGTCGATGCCGCGATCGCGCATATCCAGAACCACGGCTCGCGCCACACCGACGCGATCGTGGCCGAGGATGCGAAGGCCGCCGAGAAATTCCTCAGTGAGGTCGATTCCGCGATCGTGCTGCATAACGCGTCGACGCAGTTCGCCGACGGCGGCGAGTTCGGCTTCGGTGCGGAAATCGGCATCGCCACCGGTAAATTCCACGCCCGCGGCCCGGTCGGCGCCGAGCAGCTGACGAGTTTCAAATACCGCGTTCACGGCACCGGGCAGACCCGGCCGTGATCGAACCTTCGCGCGTGCGGCGGACCGGCTGATGCCATTGCCGTCGGCCGCACAGGCGATTCCCTTTCACACCAACGGCATGCGCGTCGGCCTGCTCGGCGGCTCGTTCAATCCGCCGCACGCGGCGCATCGCGCCATCAGCCAGTTCGCGCTGAAGCGACTGAAACTCGATCGCGTCTGGTGGCTGCTGACGCCGGGTAATCCGCTAAAGGACAATGGCCGGCTGCACGGCCTGTCCGAGCGCGCCGATGCCGCGCGACAACTCGCCGCCGATCCGCGCATCGATGTCAGCTGTCTCGAAGCCGTCATCGGTACGCGCTACACTGTCGATACGATCATGCATTTGCGCCGCCGGGTTTCCGGCGTGCACTTCGTCTGGATCATGGGCGCCGACAACCTCGCGCAATTCCATCGCTGGCAGAACTGGCGGCGCATCGCCGCCGAGGTGCCGATCGCGGTGATCGACCGTCCGCCGCAGAGTTTTCGCGCGCTCGCAGCCCCCGCCGCGCAGGCGCTGGCGCGCTACCGTTTGCCCGAGAATCAGGCGGCCCGGCTAGCGGAGCAGCAGGCCCCCGCCTGGGTTTTCCTCACCGGGATGAAACTGAACCTGTCGTCGACGGCCTTGCGGAACCCCGACGGCAGCTGGAAGGCAAAGAAGTGACACTTCGCAACGAACCGGCATGCGGATTCACTGGAATATTGAAACCATTAACCCCACATGCCTAATATCATCCGTGTACGCCGAGATTCGGCGTTCGCGATACAGTGAAAGGAATGGTCCCTGGCCACATCTGTATTGTCCAAGTCTGCTTTACCGAAGACGAAAAGCAAGGCCGCTGCGAGCAAGGCCGCTGCGAGCAAGCCTCCTGCGAAGAAGGCCGCAGCGAAGAAGGCTCCGGTAAAAAAGGCTCCCGCCAAAAAGACGCCGGCAAAGACTGCTGCCAAATCTTTGAAGAGCGAGCCTTTGAAGAGCGAGCCTTTGAAGAACGGGCCTGCCACGACCCCGCTTGCAACGTCTCCGCGTAAAACATCGACTGAAGCTGCGGCCTTGAAGGCGCAACCTGCCGCCGACAAGACGCTGAACATGATCCTCTCCCGCCTCGACGATATGAAGGCGGAAGAAACGGTCACCATCGACCTTCGCGGCAAGTCTGCGTTTTCCGACTACATGGTCGTCACCACTGGACGGGCGAACCGTCACGTCGGCGCGATCGCGGAAAACGTCACCAAGGCGCTGAAGGAAACCGGCATCAAGGGTATCCATGTCGAGGGCTTGCCCAATTGCGACTGGGTGCTGATCGATTCCGGCGATGTGGTCGTGCACGTATTCAGGC
>JAQSDT010000081.1 GCA_029946075.1 bacterium
TGTCGTATTATTCCTTCAAGCAGCCGATGTCGGCGCGCGAGTTTTCCGGCATCGTGCTGATCGTGATCGGCGTGGCGCTGCTGATCGCGGCGTAGCAGTCGTCATTGCGAGGAGCGTAGCGACGAAGCAATCCACACTTGGTTTGCGGCTCGATGGATTGCTTCGCTTCGCTCGCAATGACGGAAGACAATTACAAAGAGCGCATCAATTCCGGTCGTCCGGCAGCACCGGCAGCGGCGACACCTCGACGCCTTCGTCGATCAGCGAGCGGGCTTCCTCGGGCGAGGCTTCGCCGTAGATCGGGCGGTGCTCGATATCGCCGTAATGCATCTTGCGCGCTTCGCTGGGAAAGCGCTCGCCGACATTGTCGGCGTTCTTGACGATGTGGTCGCGCAATTCCTTGATCTTGGCGCGCAGTTCGACTTCCTGCGCCATCAACAGCGGCGTCGCTTCCGATCCGGCGGCTTCTACGGGTGCCGCCGGCGCAGCGGCCTCGCGGCCCTTCTTGCTGACGACCCGCGGCGCCATGATTGCGCGCTCGATCTTGTCCGAGCCGCAGGAAGGGCAGTTCACCAGATGCCGCTTCTCCTGGCTTTCATACGCCGCAGAGCTCTGGAACCAGCTTTCGAAAGCATGGCCCTTCTCGCAGCGCAGGGTGTAGCGGATCATGCCGATCCCCGGACGAGGTGCAGATGCTCCGGCCCGGCTTTGGGATCGGCGAGGCCGAAGCGCCGCCCGTGCTGCAGCGAGGGTACGGTCTTGCGCGCGGTTTCGACGCGTGCGGGATCGATCTCGGCGAGGACCACGCCGGGCTCGACGCCGCCTTCGGCGAGGATCTCGCCCCACGGCGCGATGATCAGCGAATGACCGTAGGTCTCGCGCTTGTTCTCATGCATGCCGCATTGGGCGGCGGCGAACACGAAGCAGCCGGTCTCGATGGCGCGGGAGCGCAGCAGGATGTGCCAATGCGCCTCGCCGGTCTTTCTGGTGAAGGCCGACGGCACGGTGAGGAACGACGCGCCGGCTTCGGCGAGGGCGCGATACAGCGCAGGAAAGCGCACGTCGTAGCAGATCGTCAGCCCGATCCGGCCCCACGGCAGGTCGGAAATCACGGCGGTCTCGCCCGGCTGATAATTGGCGGATTCGCGATAGCTCTCGCCGCCGGGCAGATCGATGTCGAACATGTGGATCTTGTCGTAGCTGGCGAGCACATTGCCGTCGGGCCCGATCAGGAATGAACGGTTCACCGCGCGCTCCGGCGAGAAGCGCAAGGCCAGCGAGCCGATATGCAGATGGATTTTCAGTTCGGCGGCCAGTTCGCGGTAGGCCTTCAGCGACTTGTCGTCCTCTTCTGACGCCAGATGCTCGAACAGCGCCTTGCGGTTCAGCTGCATCATGTTGCTGACCTCGGGGGTCTGCACGTAACTGGCGCCCTGCGCCGCCGCCTCGCGGATCAGCTTCGTGCCCTGCTCGAGGCTCGGCTCGGGCAGCAATCCGGTGCGCATCTGCACCATCGCGGCGGTAAAGGTCGCGCTCATGAGGAGGCCTTTTCTCCTGCCAGCAAAGCGTCGAGCTCGCCCGCGCGATCCAGCGCGTAGAGCTCGTCGCAGCCGCCGACATGGGTTGTACCGATGAAGATCTGCGGAAAGGTCGACCCCATCCCGGCGCGCTCGTACATCTGGTCGCGATAGGCCGGGTCGGCGGCCGCACTCAATTCGGTGAACGCGGCATTCTTGCGCGTCAGCAGCGATTTGGCGGCGGTGCAGTAACCGCAGCCCGGACGGGTATAGATTTCAACGGCAACAGGCATGGCGCGCTCGGGTTCTGAACGACAAGTGTTTGAATTATATGGGAGCGCGATGGGTGTCCACAACCCGCGCGAATACCAGCACGTCGACCTGCGCAGCCTTGGCGCGCAGTAACGCCCGCGCGCAGGCATCCGTGGTGGCGCCCGACGTCAGGACGTCGTCGACCAGCACCACGCGGCGCCCGGCAATATCCATGCTGCGTTCGGGGGCAACCTTGAAAGCGCCTTGCACATTGCTGGCGCGCTGCGGCCGGGACAGCCCGATCTGCTGTTCGGTCGCGCGGATGCGCCGCAGCGCCTCGGAGGCCAGTTTGACGCCGGTTTGGCGCGAGATCACCCGCGCCAGCGCGCCGGACTGGTTGTAGCGGCGGCTCCAGCCGCGCCGCCAGTGCAGCGGAACCGGTACCAGCACATCGGCTCCTTCAAGCAATTCCTGCCCCGCACGGGCCATCCAGCGGCCCATGACGGGCGCCAGATCGGTGCGGTCCTGGTATTTCAGGGAATGCACCAGCGTGCGTGCGACGTCGTCGTAACGCACCGCGGCGCGGGCGCGCCGGTAAGCCGGTGGGTTCGCGATCGCCTCCATCGACAGCAATTCCGGACCGGGACCGTAGACAAAGGGAATGCCGAGCCGCGGGCAGTAGGGCGGGGCGATGAACGACAGCTTGGCCCAGCATTCGGCGCAAACGCCTTCGCCGTCGACCGGCTCGCGGCAGGACACACACAGTGTCGGCAGCGCGATGTCGAGCGCGAGGCGCGGGATGTGCGCCACCATATCGCGGCAGGCACTCAGCGCACCGCGCAGATGGCTCGAAATGGAGCGTGGTGGTGGTGCCTCGGCGTCCATTGGTCAAAGCTAGCGCCGGGCCGGGCCAGCCTCAAGCGCAGGATTGCCAGAGACAGCCCGGCCAGCGTACCAACCGCCATGGTTTTGAGCCCGCCCGCAGCCCCCGTCCTGTTCGATCGCGCCTTGCTGCGCGCCCGGATCGCGCGTGCGTGCCGCGGCGAGGCCGCGACATTCCTGCTCGATCGGGTGCGGGAAGACCTGGAAGACCGGCTGCAGGCGGTAACGCGCAGCTTTGCGGACGTGGCCGACATCTGGACGCCGGCTGTATTACTGCGACAACCGCTGGCCGATCGCTTCCAGTCGATCGTCCGCATCGCTCCCGATGAAAAGGAAACGCTGCCGCTGCAGCCGGGCTCGCTCGACCTTGCCGTCTCGGCACTGGCGTTCCAGTTCGTCAACGATCTGCCGGGCGTGCTGGCGCAAATCCGCCGCGCGCTCCGGCCCGATGGCCTGCTGCTCGCGGCGATGCTCGGCGGTGATACGCTGACCGAGCTGCGGCAAAGTTTTGCGGCGGCGGAGGCCGAATGCGAAGGCGGGGTATCGCCGCGCGTCTTTCCGTTTGCCGATCTGCGCGATGTCGGTGCGCTGCTGCAGCGTGCGGACCTGGCGCTGCCGGTGACCGACGTCGACCGCGTCGTGGTGCGCTACGACAGCGCGTTCGCGCTGATGGCCGATCTCAGGCGAATGGGCGCGACGAATATCCTGATCGAACGCCGGCACACGCCGACCCGCCGCGCCACCCTGCTGCGGATGGCGCAGATTTACGCCGAACGCTTTGCCGATCCCGACGGCCGCATCCGCGCGACCTTCGAGGTGATCTGGCTGTCCGGCTGGGCGCCGCATGAAAGCCAGCAACAGCCGCTGCGGCCGGGATCGGCCAAAGCGAGCCTGGAAGCGGCGGTGAAGAAGGCGAAGGGGGCGTGATCCCAATTCGTCGTTGCGAGGAGCAAAGCGACGGAGCAATCCATTCTATCCCCGAGCAGCCGCATGGATTGCTTCGCTTCGCTCGCAATGACGAGGAGGGCTGCACGTTCCGCCGCATTCCGGGCCCGGGTCCCTACAACAGCAAATCGGTCAGATGCGGGATCAGCGGGATGTCCGCCGGCGGCATCGGGTAGTCGCGCAGTTTGTTGGCGCGGACCCAGGCCAGTTGCTGGCCCTCGCGCGGGGTCACGAGGCCTTCCCAGCGCCGGCAGATGTAGAGCGGCATCAGGAGATGAAAGGTCTCGTAGGCGTGGCTGGCGAAGGTCAGCGGCGCCAGACAGGGTTCGCTGACGTCGATGCCGATCTCCTCGTGCAGTTCGCGGATCAGCGTCTGCTCCGGCCGTTCGCCGGGTTCCACCTTGCCGCCGGGAAACTCCCACAGGCCGGCGAGCGTCTTGCCTTCCGGGCGTCGCGCCAGCAGCACGCGCTTGTCGGTATCGACCAGCGCGCAGGCGACCACCAGGGTGAGTTTCATGAAATTCGCCTTGAAACGGATATCTCGTTCTGGTTGAACTCTCGTGTCGCGCCACGCATGCGCGTGGTCAATCGCCGGGGGGGCGTATCGTGATCAGGACTATTGGAATTTTCAGCATCTGGCTATTCGCAATATCCGGTCCGGCCCTGGCGTCTCCCGGTTGCATCGTGCCGTTCATCCGGACGCTGGATGATCAGACGGTCAGCGGGACAATGTACGCGGTCAGCGGCAAGCGCTGCAGCATCACCGTGGCTCGGTCGCCAGGTCCGATCTTCACCACGCGACTGATTGCGCAAGCCAGCAACGGCAGGGTGTCGGTGAGCGGCAACCGGGTCGTTTATGTCTCTCGTCCCGGTTATAACGGGGACGATCGTTTCGCCTATGTCCGGCATGGGTTGGACAGCATTAATCGGCCGATCTCGCGAACCGTCGAGGTGAACGTGAAGGTTGCGGCTCGGCACTAATCCGTTACGACCGGTAGTCGCCGTTGATGGCGACATATTCCTTGGTGAGATCGCAGGTCAGCACGCGGTCGCGGCCCTTGCCAAGACCCAAGGCCACCTTGATCTGGATCGTCGGGTTCTTCATCACCTCGGAGACCTCAGCCTCGTTGTAGGACGGATCGCGCGCGCCGCTCCTGGCGACGCGGATGCCGTTGAACGAGATCGAGAGCTTGTCGCGATCGGCGGGCTCGCCGGCCTTGCCGACCGCCATCACCACGCGGCCCCAATTGGCGTCCTCGCCGGCGATGGCGGTTTTCACCAGCGGCGAATTGGCGATCGACATCGCGATTTTCCGCGCCGAAGCCTTGGACTTGGCGCCGTCGACGATGATCTCCACCAGCTTGCGGGCGCCCTCGCCGTCGCGGGCGACCTGCTCGGCAAGATCCGCCAGCACCTCGCGGAACGCCTTGGCGAACGCCTTCAGCCGCGGATCGGACGCGCGGGAAATTTTCGGGGCGCCGTTCGCGGCGGCAGCACCCGTGGCAAAGGCGAGCAGGGTGTCTGACGTGGAGGTGTCGCTGTCGATGGTGACGGCGTTGAAAGTGTCCTCGACGCCGCTCTTGAGCAGCGACTGCAGCACGGAAGACGACAGCGGCGCATCGGTGAATACGAACGACAGCATCGTCGCCATGTCGGGCGCGATCATGCCGGCGCCCTTGGCCATGCCGTTGATGGTGACCCTGGCCTTGCCGAGTTTTACGGTAGCCGTTGCGACCTTCGGAAACGTGTCCGTGGTCATGATGGCCTTTGCCGCCGCCATCCAGTCGCCGGGTACGGCGCTGTCCGCCAGCGTCGCCAGCACGCCGTCGAACTTGGTGGCGTCGAGCGGTTCGCCGATCACGCCGGTGGACGCCAGGAAAATCTCGTTGGTGCTGCAGCCGACCGCCTTGGCGGCGATCGAGGCGGTCAGCGCCGTCGACTGGCGGCCGGTCTTGCCGGTGAACGCATTTGCGTTTCCGGAATTCACGACGAGGGCGCGCGCTCTGCCCTTGCCGAGCTTGGCGCGGCACCATTCCACCGGCGCAGACGGGCATTTGGATTTGGTGAAGACGCCGGCGACCGCGGTGCCCTTGTCGAGAACCGCGAGCAGCACGTCGGTGCGCCCCTTGTAGCGGATGCCGGCGGCCGCGGTCGCAAGGCGCACGCCTGCGATCGCGGGCATTTCGGGGACATTGGTCGGGGCGAGGGGGGAGACGGGTGTGGACATGGGGGCACCTTCTTCGACCGGATCGGCAT
Organism: bacterium; assembly: GCA_029946075.1. Lineage (GTDB taxonomy): Bacteria > Pseudomonadota > Alphaproteobacteria > Rhizobiales > Xanthobacteraceae > Bradyrhizobium. The sequence continues at coordinate 5,853 of JAQSDT010000081.1, forward strand.
CGACGTGTCAGGGGCCGCGTCGCCGGACCCCGGACATGAAACGGCCGGGCGCTTCGGCCCGGCCATGACGATGGTAGATACTATCGGTCTGCAGGAAGTGACAGCGATTTTTTACTTCTTCGCCGGCGGTGCCATCTTGGAATCGGCCGGCTTGGCGGCCTCCGGCTTCGCTTCGGTCTTCGCGTCGGTTTTGGCGGCTTCCGCCGGCTTGTCCAAGCGCTCGACCTTGGCGGCCTCGCGGAGCTTGGCGACGTAGTCGGCCTGCGCCTTGCGCGTCACATAGGTTTCGATCTGGGCCTTCACCTGCTCGAATTCCGGCGCCTTGCGGTTGCGCTTTTCCTCGACCTTGATGATGTGCCAGCCGAACTGCGACTTCACGGGATCCGAGACCTTGCCGGGCTCGAGCACGAAGGCGACCGCGGAGAATTCCGGAACCATCTGTTCCTTGGTGAAGAAGCCGAGATCGCCGCCGTCGGACGCGCCCGGATCCTTGGACTTCTTCTTGGCCAGCTCGGCGAAATCGGCGCCCTTCTTGATCTCTTCGGCGATCGCCTTGGCCTCGTCCTCGGTCTCCACCAGGATGTGGCGGGCGCGGACTTCGAGATCGCCGGTGATCTGCTTGGAGGCCTCCTCATAGACCTTCTTCATGGCCTCTTCGGTGGTTCCGGCCTTGCCCTCGGCGGCCAGCAGGCTGTCCATCAGGAGGCGGCTGCGGGTGAAGGCGAGGCGCTTCTTGAAGTCTTCGCCGTTCTCGACCTTCTTGTCCTCGGCGGCCTTGGCGACGATCTTCAGGTCGATCAGGAAGGCCAGCACGTTGTCCTTCTTGGACGCCGGGTCCATCTGCGCGAGGCTGGGGCCGAGTTCTTCTTCCGCAAGCGCGACGTCGCTCTGGCGGATCTCGACGCCGTTGACCTTGGCAAGCACGGGGTCGTCGGCGCGGACCGGCAGGCCGGTCGCCAGCAACACGGCCAAAGCGCCGGTCGCGGCCAGGGCAGCCAGGCCCAGACGCGGGCCAGTTTTCGTTTCCGGGAACGAGACGGTCATGCAAAATCCTTGTCTTGAAGGTAGGGACGCCAAAGGCGGCGGGACACTCGCCCAATCACCGGGCCTTGGCAACGCGAAAAGTCTGTCGAAATGATGAATTCCTTGACATATCGGCGTCCGTTGACAAGCCCCCGGGCCAGCCATATCTCTGCCGGAACCTATCGACGGTATTAAGCTTATTTTGCTGTGGTTTTTGCCGTTGAACCTTGGATTGCCTGATTCCCACTCACTAAGCGAATGACCCCCGGCTCGGGACGGTTTGCCGCGATGTGTCACGGTGAGTTGATGGGCAGTCCGGACGACGACGTCACGGCTCCAAAGCAGAACGGCAAAGGCAGGAATTGGCAATGATCGGCGCGCTCGCCCGCAAGTTTTTCGGCTCCGCCAACGACCGGCGGGTGAAGGGCTATCAAGCCCGCGTCAACGCCATCAACGCGCTGGAGCCCGAGCTCGCCGCGCTGTCGGATGAGGCGCTGAAGGCCCGCACCGCCGAATTCCGCGCGCAGATCGCGGCCGGCAAATCGCTCGACGACCTCCTGGTTCCCGCCTTCGCCACCGTCCGCGAGGCCGCCAAGCGGACCCTCGGCCAGCGTCACTTCGATGTCCAGCTGATCGGCGGCATGGTGCTGCACGAGGGCGACATCGCCGAGATGAAGACCGGCGAAGGCAAGACGCTGGTCGCCACGCTCGCGGTCTACCTCAACGCGCTGGCCGGCAACGGCGTCCACGTCGTCACCGTCAAC
>JAQSDT010000082.1 GCA_029946075.1 bacterium
GGTGGGCCCGTCCGGCTGCGGCAAGTCTACCATCCTTCGGTTGGTCAGCGGACTGGTGCAGCCGTCCACCGGCGTCGTCATCGTCGGCGGGCGGGAAGTCGCGGCGCGCGCCATGCGTGTCGGCATGGCGTTCCAGAATCCGACCATGCTGCCGTGGATGACGATCGAGCGGAACATCATGCTGCCGCTCAAGATCGTCGAACCGTTCCGCTCGCAGTTCCGCAAGTTGCGCAAGACCGAATTCCGCGACAAGGCCAACGCGCTGCTGGAGCAGGTCGGCCTCAAGGGGTTCGGCAGCCGCTATCCCTGGCAACTTTCCGGCGGCATGCTCCAGCGCGCCAATCTATGCCGCGCGTTGATCCACGAGCCGCGCATGCTGCTGCTCGACGAGCCGTTCGGTGCGCTCGACCAGTTCACCCGCGAAGAACTGTGGTCGATCCTTCAGGATCTCTGGATCGCCCACAAGCCGACCGTGCTGCTGGTGACGCATGATCTGCGCGAAGCCGCGTTTCTCGGCAGCCGCATCTGCGTGATGAGTGCGCGGCCCGGCCGAATTGTCGACGACAGCCGCGTCGATTTTGCCCGCCCGCGCACCGTCGCGATGACCTTCGAGCCTGATTTCGTCGCGCTGAACCAGAAGCTGCGGGCGTTCATCGTCGATGCGCGCAGCGCGCCTGCCGAGGGAGCAGCCTCATGACTGGAAGCGATCTTCGCCAAAAAGCCTGGTCGGCGGCACTAATCGTGCTGTTCTTTGTGGCCTGGGAATTATTCTGCGTGATCAGCGGGATGTCAGATCTGGTTCTGCCGCGACCGTCGGAAGTATTCGTGACGCTGTACCAGAAATTCCCGATCCTGTGGCCGCACATCCTGCAGACGCTGGCTACCACCATGATCGGCTTCGTGCTCGGCGTCGGCCTCGGCGTCGTGCTCGGCGCGGTCATCGGCGTCTCCAAGACCGCCTACGATACGGCCTATCCGCTGCTGGTCGGGTTCTCGTCGATCCCGAAGGTCGCCGTGGTGCCGATCTTCGTGCTGTGGTTCGGCTCCGGCACGGTGCCGGCGGTGCTGACCGCGCTGTCGATCTGTTTCTTCCCGATCGTCGTCAACATCGCGACGGGCCTTGCAACCACCGAACCCGAAATGGAAGACGTGCTGAAGGCGCTCGGCGCCAGCAAGCTCGACATTCTCTGGAACGTCGGGCTGCCGCGCACCATGCCGTTCTTCTTTGCGTCCTTGAAGGTCGCCGTCAGCTACGCCTTCGTCGGCGCGGTGCTGTCGGAAACGGTGGCCTCGAACCGCGGCATCGGCAACGTGATGATGACCGCGTCTTCGAATTTCAACGTGCCGCTGGTCTTCGCCGGCCTGTTCGTGCTCGCCGGCCTCGGCGTCGCGCTCTACGTGATCTTTTCGCTGATCGAGGGACGCGTCACCGGCTGGGCCACCCGCAAGAGCGATGCGATCGCCACATGACAGATTTCACCAACCGCCATCCAACCCAGTCGAGGAGAACAACGATGTTTGCCAGAATTAGCGCCGCGCTGTTGGGAGTTGCCTTGTTCACAGGCGCCGCGAGCGCGCAGGAGACGACGATCAAGTTCACGCTCGGCTGGAAAACCCAGGGCTCCGACGCCGCGTTCTTCTATGCCAAGGACAACGGCTTCTTCAAGGAAGAGGGTCTTAACGTCATCATCGACCAGGGCGAAGGCTCCGGTGCGACCGTCACGCGTATCATGTCGGGTGCCTATGACGCCGGCTTCGGCGACGTCAACGCCATCATCCAGAACGCCTCGACCAAGCCGACCGAAGCGCCGGTCATGGTCTACCAGATCTGGAACCAGCCGCCATTTGCGATCGTCACCAAGAAGACCAGCGGCATCAATACCATCAAGGATTTCGAGGGTCGGATATTGGGCGGCGCGCAGGGCACGCCGACGACGCGGTTGCTGCCGGTATTCGCGCAGAAGAACAAGCTGGAGAACGACAAGATCAAGATCTCCAACATGGCGCCGAACCTGCAGGAGCCGATGCTGATCAAGGGCGATATCGATGCAGCGCTGGTGTTCAACATCACCAGTTATTTCAACCTGGTGCTGAACCGTCAGGATCCCGACAAGGACTACAAGTGGTTCTCGTTCGGCGATTACGGCATGGATCTCTATTCCAACGGCATGATGGTCTCGCGCAAGCTGATCGCGTCGAACCCGAAGGCCGTCGCCGGTCTCGTTCGCGCCGTCAACAAGGGCATGATCGCCATCGCCAGGGACCAGAACGCCGGCATGAAGGCCGCGGTGAATTACGACAATCTCATCAACGTCGAGGTCGAGAAGCGCCGCCTGCAGTTCTCGTTCGACAAGCTGATCGTCTCGCCCGAGATGAAGGAAATCGGCGTCGGCGACGTCAAGGACGACCGCATGGCCCGCGCCATCGGCATCATCGTCGAGGGCTACCAGCTCGCCCGCGCGCCCGCGCCGAACGAGATCTTCTCGCGCGAATTCCTGCCGCCGCGTGCGGAGCGTGAGTTGACGTATACGGCGAACTGACCCGTCATTGCGAGCGCAGCGAAGCAATCCATCCATCCCCGCGTCGAGACATGGATTGCTTCGTCGCTTCGCTCCTCGCAATGACTGAGTTTCGCAATGACCACCGAAGTCGCCGCTCACAGCCTCTTCTGCGGCCCTGACCACGGCCTGCTCGAAAACGCCGTTCTTCGCCATGAGAACGGCGTCATCACTTCGATCACCGCGGGCGCACCGCCCGCAACCGGCCCGCGCACGCTCGTTCTTCCCGCCTTCATCAACGCCCACGACCACGCCCGCCCGACGGCGTCCTCGTTCGGCGCCGTCGGCATGCCGCTGGAAAGCTGGATTCTCCGCTCGGCGCTGGGCACCCCGGTAGATCCCTATCTCACCGCGGCCTCCGCGCTGGCGCGTTCGGCGCGCGCGGGCTGTGCGGCGATGATGGTCCACTACACGCGCCCGAGCGGCCGGATGCCGCTGGTCAACGAGGCAAAGGCCATTGCCAGGGCCGCATCCGACGTCGGCATCCGCATCGCCTTTGCGCTCGCGGTGCGCGACCAGAACCCGGTGGTGTATGGCGACGGCGATCCGTTGCTGTCGGAATTGCCCGGCGACGATCGCAAGATCATCGAGGAAATGTTCGTCCGCTCGCCGATGTCGCCGAAGGCCTATATCGAGCTGACGGATGCGATTGCCTCGGCCATCGCGGGCCCGAAGGTGGACGTCCAGCTCGGCCCGGCCGGCGTGCAATGGTGCTCGAAACCGCTGCTCGAAGCCGTAGCCGAGAATTCCGCGCTGAGCGGACGGCGCATCCACATGCATCTGCTTGAGACGGTCTATCAGCGCGCCTGGGCCGATCGGCATTTTCCCGACGGCATCGTCCGCTATCTCCGCGATATCGGCTTCCTGTCGGAGCGGCTGACACTGGCGCATTGCATTCACGCACGTCCCGACGAGATCGAGATGATCGCGGCATCCGGCGCGCGCATTGTCACCAATTTCGGTTCGAACCTGCATCTGCGTTCGGGCCTCGCGCCGATCGCCGCGGCGCATAAATGTGGCTGCGATATCGCCGTGGGTGTCGATGGTCTTGCGCTCGATGAAGACGACGATGTGCTGCGCGAGATGCGGCTGGTGCAGATGGCGCATGGCGGACTCGGCTTCAAGCGCACCTGGACGCCGACGGAGTTCCTGTCGCTCGCGATCGCCAACGGCCGCAAGGCCACCGGCGCGCCCGGAACCGGCGCCTTGGCAGCGGGCGCGCCGGCTGACTTCGTCACGCTGGATCTCGACCGGCTCGACCGCGATCAGATCATGCCGGTCGACGCCATCGACCTTCTATTTGCGCGAGGCAATGCCTCGCTGTTGCGCGATGTGGTTGTGGACGGGAAGCCGATCGTCAGCGAGGGGCAATGCACTGGCGTCGACCTCCCCGCGATCGAGCAGGAACTGCGCGGCATTTACCGCGCCAACGCCAGGCAACTCTCGCCGTTCCAGCGCGCCTGGCCGCCGCTAACCGCATCGCTGCAGAACTGGTTCGAAACGCAGCTCGATTGCCGTTGATTTGCATGCATTTTTGTATTCCGTAATGCGGAACAAAATTCCGCTTGCATCGGAATCTCATCAAGGTTTCATGTCCGCACAACAAGAAACGGGGCCGGCGGTCTTCATGCGCTGGTGATCGGGCATGAGGAAGCGTGATGGGCGCGTTGTCGCATCTGCGGATTGTCGAGATCGGTAGCGCAAGCGCCGTCAGCTATTGCGCGCGGCTGTTCGCTGATTTCGGCGCCACCGTTCACAAGATCGAACCGCCGCAGGGCGATCCGCTTCGCCGTACCGCGCCGCTGACGCCGGCAGGGCACAGCACGTGGTTTGCCTTTCTCAACTTCAACAAGTCGAGCGTCGCGCTCGATCCGAACGACGCCAATTCAAGCGCACGCCTCACCGATCTGATCGGCGCCTGCGACGTTTTACTCGATGGCCGCGACGTCGATGCGGCGGGTTGCCCGGCGTTCGATCTCGCTGCGATCAAGCAGCGTCATCCCGGCCTGATTCATCTGGAAGCAAGCTGGTTCGGCGGTGAGGGGCCTTACGCCAATTTTGCTGCGACCGATTCCACGGTCCGCGCGCTGACGGGACTGATCAAGCTGGTCGGGCCTGCCGATGGCACGCCGATGCACGCGCCGGATTTCCAGACCGGAATTCTTGCCGGGCTGTGGGGCTTCATCGCGGCCGCTTCCTCGGTGATGGGGCGGATGCAGGACGGACACGGCCGCAGCCAACACCTGAGCATTTTCGAATCCTCGATCGCCGTCACCGAATACATCATGTTCGAATCGTTTTCGCGCGGCGACATCATGCGGCGGATCGGCGTCAACCGGTTCTGGCCGACGTTTCCGGTCGGCATCTACGAGACCAGACAAGGCTGGCTCGGCGTTACCACCGTAACCCCGGCGCAGTGGCGCGCCTTCTGTGAGATGCTGGGGCTGACGGCCCTGCGTGACGATCCGACGCTGTTCATGGGTACCGACCGGCTGCAGCGCATGGAAGAGATCGAAAGCCAGTTCATCCCGAAGCTGAAGCAACGCACCGCGCAGGAATGGTTTGCCGAAGGTCTGCGGCGCAAGATCCCGATCGTACCGGTGCCCCGAATCGCCGAACTGCTTGCGGACGAAGAGAAGAGGGCCCGCGGCGCCATCGTGCCGATCATGATCGGCGACGAGACCGGCTTCACGGCCGGCTCCATGCAGCGCCTCGTCAGCACGCCGGCGCGGCGCGGCGGGGCCGTCCCTGACATCGGTGAGCCGATGCTCGGCAGTGCGCATGCCGGCGAGCATGCCGTACGCGTGCCCGCTCCGGCGGCGGCTGGAAGAACCCGGCTGCCGCTCGAAGGCATTCGCGTGGTCGACTTTTCGATGGGTTGGGCCGGCCCGGTCTGTACGCGCACGCTGGCCGATCTCGGCGCCGACGTCATCAAGATCGAGGCGACGCAGTATCCGGACTGGTGGCGCGGCGTCGATCGCCGGCCGGCCTATGTTCAGGAGCAGATGTACGAGAAGTCCGTGCGTTATTGCATCATGAACCGCAACAAGCGCGGCATCACGCTGGACCTGACGCGGGATCGGGGCATCAACCTGGCGCAGCGGCTGGTGGCCGACGCCGATCTCGTGGTCGACAATTACTCGGTCGATGTGCTGCCCAGGCTCGGGCTCGGCTACAACGTCGTCAGCAAGCTCAATCCGGCGATCGTGATGATGTCGATGTCGGCGTTCGGTGCCGGCAGCATGAATCGCGATTGCCGCGCCTACGGCTCGACGCTGGAGCAGGGCTCGGGCCTGCCGAGCGTGGTCGGCGATCCCGGCGGTCCGCCGGTCATGAGCCACACCGCGTTCGGCGACGCCGTCGGCGGCCTCAACGGCTGCGTCGCCGTACTGACAGCGCTGATCCATGCGAAGCTGACCGGCAGGGGGCAGTTCGTCGACCTCGCGCAGATCGAATGCATGATGCCGTTCGCCGCGCCCTGGATCATCGCGCATTCGATCGACGGCAGGGAGCCGGTAAAATACGGCAACCGCCATCCGGATTTCGTGCCGCATGGCTGCTTCCGCTGCGCCGGGGACGACAACTGGCTCGTGGTCGCGGTTTCCAGCGATGCAATGTGGCCGAAGCTAGCCGCATTGCTCGGGCGGTCCGACTGGATTTCCGATCCTGCGCTGCAGACCGCAGCCGGGCGTCGCGCCATCGAAGGCGAAATCGAAGCCGAAATTTTGGCGTGGACTTCTGCCCGCGATCCGGAAGAGGCGATGAATGCGCTGCAGGCCGCCGGCGTCGCGGCCGGCGTGGCGCGCATGCCGATCGAGTTGCTGCAGGACAAACAACTCGATGCGCGCGGTTTCATTCAGCAGGTCGATCGCGCCTTCATCGGCCTGCACCCGCAGCCGTCGATGCCGTTCCGTGAGGCCGAAGGGCCGTATCTGGTTCGCACCGCGCCGCCGACGCTCGGTGAGCACAACCGCGAGATCCTCGTCGGGATGCTGGGGTTGTCGGATGCCGAGATCGAACAGTTGACGCGCGACGGCATCATCGGCACCGAAATGCTGATGGAAGAGCAACTGATGGAAGAGAAGAAGCGGGCGGCGGGCTGATGGCGGCAGGGGCGGCACAGCGCACGGCAGGGACGGCAGCGGGCGAAAAGCCGCAGCCGCTGATGTCGGTGCGCGGCCTCGGCATCCGCTTCAAGACCTCCCGCGGCGTCTGGCAGGCGACGCGCAAGATCGATTTCGACATCGCGCCGGGCGAGCGCGTCGGCATCGTCGGCGAGAGCGGTTGCGGCAAGACCATTACCGGCCTTTCGATCCTGCGGCTGTTGCCGAACAACCTATCGGGCCTCGATGGCTCGATCATGTTTGGCGGCGTCGATCTCGCCACCTGCAGCACCCGCGCGATGCGCGGCATCCGCGGCCGGCGCATTGCGATGATCTTCCAGGAGCCGATGAGCGCGCTCGATCCGGTGTTCACCGTCGGCCACCAGATCGGGGAAACGCTGCGTATCCATACCGGCATCGGCAAGGAGGAGGCGAGGGCAAAGACGCTCGACATGCTCCGCCGCGTCGGCATCGCTTCGCCGGAACGCCGCATCGACGATTACCCGCACCAGCTCTCCGGCGGCATGCGCCAGCGCGTGATGATCGCGGCGAGTTTGATCTGCGGCCCGCAATTGCTGATCGCGGACGAGCCGACCACCGCGCTCGACGTCACGGTTCAGGCACAAATCCTGGAGTTGTTGCGCGATCTCAGCGAGACGTCGAACACGGCGTTGATGCTGATCACGCACGATCTCGGTGTCGTCGCCGAGACCTGCACGCGGATGATCACGATGTATGCCGGCGAGGTGATCGAGGATGCCGCCGTCGACGACGCGCTGGTGCGCCCGCTGCATCCCTATACGTCGGGCCTGTTGCGCTCGCTGCCGCATTTGAGCCCGCGCCACGGCAAGTTGCCGTCGATCCCGGGCCGGGTGCCGTCGATCGCGGACATGCCGAACGGCTGCCGTTTCAAGGCGCGTTGTCCGCATGCGGTGGCCGGCTGCGAACAGGAACAGGAACTGCGTGATGCCGGCG
>JAQSDT010000083.1 GCA_029946075.1 bacterium
GGCTTCATCCACGACATCAAGAAGGTGCTGGCCGTCTTGCCGCCGAAGCGCTCGGCACGGCTATCCTGGTGGCGACCGTGGTCGGCTCCGGGATCATGGCGGAGACGCTGACCAGGGACGTCGCGCTGGCGCTGCTCGGCAATACGCTGCCGACGGGTGCGATTCTGGTCGTGCTCATCAGCATCCTCGGGCCGATCTCCGGCGCGCATTTCAATCCGGTGGTTTCGCTGGTGTTCGCGCTGAAGCGCGAACTGACGCCGCGTGAGGCGTTGCTCTATATCGCCGCGCAGGTCGCCGGCGGTATCGCCGGAACCATGATGGCGCATGCGATGTTCGCGCTGCCGCTGATCGATGCGTCGCTGAAGGTGCGGACCGGCGGCGCTCAATGGTTTGCCGAGGTGGTGGCCGCGTTCGGTCTGCTCGCTACCATCCTTGCCGGCATTCGCTTCAATCGGCCGGCGGTGCCATGGCTGGTCGGGCTCTACATTACGGCGGCGTACTGGTTCACGGCATCCACCTCGTTCGCCAATCCCGCCGTTGCCATCGCGCGTTCGATGACCAATACGTTTTCCGGCATTCGCCCCGCCGACCTTCCGGGTTTCATCGTCGCCGAAACCGCCGGTGCGCTGGCAGCACTGCTTTTCATGAGCTGGCTGCTCCGTGCGCCGGCGATCGAGGATTCTACGCCATGACCGTCACGATCTATCACAACCCCGCCTGCGGCACCTCGCGCAACACGCTGGCGATGATCCGCCAGAGCGGCGAGGCACCCGAGGTGATCGAATATCTCAAGACGCCGCCGAGCCGGGCGCGGCTGGTCGAGCTGATCGCCGCGCTCGGCATCACGCCGCGCGAACTGCTGCGCGAAAAAGGCACGCCCTATGCCGAGCTCGGGCTTGCCGATCCCAAATGGAGCGACGAGGAACTGATCGACTTCATGTTGGCCCATCCGATCCTGATCAACCGGCCGATCGTGGTGTCGGCAAAGGGCGTGCGGCTGTGCCGGCCGTCGGAGCTGGTGCTCGATCTGCTCGACAATCCCGTCGAGACCTTCGTCAAGGAAGACGGCGAGGCGGTGGCGCGTAACGAACGTTGAAGGCGCCCAGCCATTAACTCGCGCCGATTGCGCGGCATAATGCGTTATGGAACTCACGCCCCGTCTGCGCCTGATGAACTGGCTGATCAGCCAGGGCCTTACAGGCGGTATCTCGGCGCGTGAGAATTGACCGGGATCAAGGCGCCGCGCATGTTTCCGGCCACAAGGGGAGGCTGCTAAACAGGAATCTCCCCGATGTCGGCCACCGAAATCGCGCAACGTCACTTTTCCGCAGCCATGGCGGAGGCGGAGCAGGCCGGCATGGACCGAGACGGCGTCTGCCGCGCGCTGCTCGGTCTCGTCGTCACCAAATATATCGAGACTCGAACCGTCGCTGACGTTCAGTCGGAGCTGCGGTTCGTGGCCGACAATTGCGACCCCGATACCGACTTCATGTTTATGAGACCCTAGCTTTAGCCCGCAGCGTATACAGCCCGACCGCGACGAACGAAAACATCGTCAGCACCGCACCGAGCGCGAACAGCGCCTCGCGCGAGATCGTCGCCGCCAGCCAGACGCCGATCGCGGCCGTCATCATCTGCCAGAAGCCGATCAATGCGGAGGCCGCGCCGGCCCGGTCGCCGAACGGGGACAGCGCCTGCGCGGTGCCGAGCGGATTGACGATGCCCATGCCGAGCAGGAACACGCAGAGCGCGCCGAGGAACGGCAGGAATGTGGGGCTGTACAGCGAGACCAGCAGCATCGCGATGCTGCCGGTGGCGGCGGCGAACAGCCCGCCGCAGATCGCGCGATCGAGCCCGTAACGCGGCGCGAGTTTCGTTGCGAGCAAGCCGGCGGCGAACACCACCAGCACCGTTCCGGCGAAGAACAGGCCGAGTTGAATGGGCGTGAAGTGCATGGCCTCGATCAGGATACGCGGCGCGGCCGAAAACATCGAGAAAAGCCCGCCCATGATCAGGCTGACGGTGGCGGCCGGCACCACGAAGCGGCGATCGGCGATCAGGCCGAGATAGTTTTTGGCGATCGCCAGTGGATCGAGCGGGGTGCGGGTCGCCAGGTGCGTCTCGCTGAACACGGCGCTGTAGGCGATCGCCCCGAGTGCCGCGAAGACCGCCAGCATCACGAACTCCGAACGCCAGCCGAAGCCGTGGTCGAGTGCGCCGCCGAGCAGCGGCGAGAAGCCGGGAGCGGCGGCCATCGCGATCATGATCAGCGCCATCGCGCGGGCCAGCGCCGCGCCCGAAAACATGTCGCGGGCGTTGGCGCGCGACAGCACGGATGTCGCGCAGGCGCCGGCGGCCTGGATGACGCGGCCGACCAGCAGCGAAGGCAGGTCGCTTGCGAACAGGCACCAGACGCTGCCGGCAAAAAAGATGGCAAAGCCCGCCAGCACCGGCCAGCGGCGGCCGTACCGATCCGACAGCGGCCCGACCACGAGCTGGCCGAGCGCGAACACCGCGAGGAACACGGTGATGGTCGAGGTCACCGCCGCGCTGGTGACGCCGAGCGAGACCGCCATCTGCGGCAGCGACGGCAGCAGGATGTTGGTGGCAAGCGTCCCGGTCGCGGCCAGCGATGCCAGCACCGCGATCTGCAGCACCGTGGAGGAGGCCTCGGGACGGGCGGTGGCGTGGAGTGCCTGGTCGGCCATGACGGTTTCCGTTCTCTATTAGATTATAATCATCATATAAAACGAAACGGCCCGATGTCCAAGATGCATTCCTGGCGATTGGGAGGGCGCAAACGACGGACGGGATGGCACGGACCTTGCCTGCAAAGCAGGCAGCCACACCGCCCCGGAGACGCTGCCATGTCCGCTTCATTCACGCTGAATCGCCGAAACTTCCTGCAAACCGGCCTCGCCGGCGCATCCGCAGCGGCGTTCGGCGTCGGTCCGGCCGAGGCGCAGGGGCGCGCGGAGACGCTACTGGTGGTCCAGGAACTCGGACCCAACTCGCTGGACATGCAAGGCGTCGGCTCCAACCAGACCGTCAACGGCCTGTCCTGGAACTGCTACGATCGCCTCTTGTCCTACGCGCCCAGGACGCTTGCCGACGGCACGCTGTCCTACGACCGCGAGAAGCTCGCCCCGGAGTTGGCCGAAAGCTGGGAGGTCGCGGCCGACGGCATGTCCTGCACCTTCAAGCTGCGCAGGGGCGCGACCTTTCACGACGGCAGCCCGGTGACGGCAAAGGACGTCAAATGGTCGTTCGACCGCGCAGTCAAAGTCGGCGGCTTCCCGACCTTCCAGATGTCGGCGGGATCGCTGGAAAAGCCCGAACAGTTCGTGGTGGTCGACGATCACACGTTCCGCGTCGACTACGTCCGCAAGGACAAGATGTTGCTGTTCAACCTCGCGGTCGTCGTGCCCTTCATTATCAACTCCGAACTGGCGAAGAAGAACGCGACGCCGGAGGATCCGTGGGCGCTGAACTGGCTGAAGAACAACGAGGCCGGCGGCGGCGCCTACAGGATCGAGAGCTGGAAGCCCGGCATCGAAACCATCTTCACCCGCTTCGACAGCTGGACCAGCGGCCCGCTGCCGAAACTCAAGCGCGTCATCACGCGCGATATCCCGTCCGGGGGCACGCGGCGCGCGACGCTGGAGCGGGGCGATGCGGATCTCTCCAGCGGCTTTGCGCCGCGCGATTTCGACCAGATCATGAAGGAGGGCAAGATGAAGGTATCGGGCGTGCCAATTCCGAACGCGCTGTGGTACCTCGCGCTCAACACGGCGAAACCGCCATTCGATAACGTCAAGCTGCGCCGGGCGCTGGCCTGGGCGATGCCCTACGAGCAGATCCAGACCGGCGCCTTCTTCAATCGCGCGGTGCCGATGTATGGCGGGGCGGCCGAAGTTTCCAAGGCGGCGTGGCCGCAGCCGTTCCCCTATGTCACCGATCTCGACAAGGCAAAGGCGCTGATGAAGGAGGCCGGCCTTGAAGGCGGCCTCGAGACGACCCTGTCACTGGACACCGGCACGGCCACCGTCGGTGAGCCGACCATCGTTCTGATTCAGGAGAACCTCGCCAGGATCGGCATCAAGACGCAGATCAACAAGATCCCCGGCGCCAACTGGCGCACGACGCTGAACAAGAAGGAACTGCCGCTGGTGCTCAACCGCTTCAGCGGCTGGCTCGATTACCCCGAATACTATTTCTACTGGAATCTTCACGGCAACAATTCGATCTTCAACATCTCGTCTTATCAGAACAAGGAGATGGACGCGCTGATCGACAAGGCGCGCTTCACGGAAGACTCAGCCGAATACGAAAAAGCGGTGAAGGCCTTCATCGCGCTCTGCATTCAGGACGTGCCGGTGATCCCGCTCAACCAGCCGATTCACGACGTCGCGATGCAAAAGAACATCTCGGGTTACGAGTTCTGGTTTCACCGCGAGCCGGATTTCCGGCAGTTCGCGAAGGGGTGATCACGAGCCGATATGCCTCCCGTTGGGGCGGGGAGCCTATCGCCCTCGACAATCTATGATGCGGCGCAGCGGAGCCGCGCAATTTCGCGCGACGGTGGGTTCGAGCAAACGCACATGAATCGGCTTGACAGCCGGTACGTCCCTGATAATTCCGGATTCAGCCGACGACCCCATCAAAATCCTCGAAAGATTTGGAATCTCCCTTTACTTCGCGGCACGAACAACCAAAGATAGAGCGCGTTTCATTTGAATGTAATTTGACCGATTGGCTGCATGTTCCGATTTGCAACTGCCATGCCCGGCGCTTTCTTGGGACTTCGTTTTCGAAAGCTCTGGGTAGTATGCTCATGTTTGCTTTTGTTGACGGGGTGCGTTCACAGCGGCGCGCGGTCGCCACAATCTTTGCAGCGATCGGCGTTGTCTGGGGAAACGTTTGTTTTTCTAGCGACGGTGGATCGAATGGTAGATTCGTATGACTTCGCTCCATTCAGCGCCTTGTCTGATGAGTTGGAAATTGAACTGCCTAGGGATATTCCCGAGAGCTTTCGCTCGGACATCAGGTCGTTGCAAGCCAAGATCATTCGAGCGAGGCGCGCTCTGGAAGAGAAGCATGGTAGGCTACGTGTCTACAGCTCATTGATCCTTGCGCAGTCCGGAAGAGGTAACATTGTCAATCTGTGCACTACGGCATTGTTGAAGAATGTCGAAAAAGACGGTGTGATCGACCGTATCTGCAAGGTTCGCGCTCCTCTGCAGGCTAAGAGAATTGGCGCCGAGTTTGCTCAATTGGCCCTAGATCTGAATCAGGTTGCCTTGAACGAAACGAGCGCAATGTACGATATTCAGATCGCGCTTCGCAGATCACAATATCTGAACATAAGGAACGTTCTTCTTACGAATGCTAGTAGCGCATTTGCTGCGACTTCTTTGGTTGATCCGGCAGATTCGAAAGTCACTGCGAGTCTGGAGGCTGGCCGGAGTCGAGCGATTTGTGTTGGTGCAATGATTCAAAAGTCAGCGGGCTACATGGAGGCGCTGGCAAAAACGAATTTTAGACCGTCGAGAAAGTTAGGTCGTGAGATTTCGGAATTCGCGAGTAGAGCAGATGCATTCCGTCGTGACAACAATGCGTGCCCAGCCACGAACAGTCTCCCGAGTTGCGTTAGGGAAGATGTCGGCACGCGAGAGTATCATCGGAAGGCGGCCACAAGTTATGCCAGTGTAGTGCGGTCGCAATTATCCGCTCTTGAGAGTGCGACGGCTTCGCTTTCGATCGATGACTGGCGGATAGCGCGCAATGTCTTGTTGGCAAACCTCAACGCGGGTTTGGATCACAGCCTGACTGCCCTAACTGCGCCAAGCGGATGTAAATAGTATTTGAGGTCTGCGGGAAACAAAGGTGCTGTCACATCATGAATACAATCCAAGATATTCTCTTGTCGTCCAGTCCCCGAGATGCGCTTGCTGAGCAACTCGTTCTGCCGAATCGGTTCCTTTTTGTTGAGGCGTTGCGGTTGCAGGCATTGCGCTCTTACAAGGAGGCCGTGGATGGGTCTCCCAATGCCGACCTGCGAACCATTCTTACTGATGCGGAGACACAGGCGCTGCAACGACAGTTTGAACGACTCGATGGCGTCATTGTTGGAACCTTGAACAAGGACGGGGCGAGGTCTCTGTACGACAATTATTCGCCAGATGTAGATCGTGACCTTCCGGCCAATCCGAACGACTTGCGAGATCCGCGCGTAGCTTATCGCTATGCACTACAACGACTGTATCGGCGGCAATTTGATGTTACCATGGTGCACGAGCGAAAGGACGGGTGTTGGCCACTCGTGTGCTTTGATCTTCTCAGTGCGTTGGATGCTAGACGAATTCTCATAGTCGACAGTGTCCCGGAGGCCGTCGCAGATCACGCCTCGCTTAGTTACATGAGCCAACTCGACCTTCCGTCGCTTGATCGGGTGCATCAGACTTTTGACGTTGTCCGTAAGGATGCCATCCGGCGGTTGGCCGAGCTCGGCGAAGGGCCTCGGGAGCATTTCGCGACAGCCAACGTTGTTCGCGTTGCAAAGATTCTTTGGAAGGTTGTTGAGTGGTGCGTGACAGCAGAAGGCGCGTGGTCAATAGCAAAGCAGGCAAGAGAAGCCTGGGAGGAAAGGAAGCGTGCAAAAGAGGCTGAAGAAAAAGCGCGACTGGAGAAGGAAGCTCAGGCTCGAGAGCGAGAGTATCAAGAAAAGATTCAAAGAGAGTTGCGCGAAAGATCTATTCCGGACGGATCGGGTCACATGGATTTGTACGAGAAGAACAAGGGCTACATCGGCGGCGTTTGCTAGTAGCGGGTACGGCGGTCGGCAACCACTCAGTTTGGTACCATGAGTGTATGTTTACTTGACGTTGCTCACGCGCATTTCTTCGCCATGGGACGGCTTGCAACCCGAAGTGAGGAGCTGAATCCGAGGTTCGCGCTGAAGGCCAGACGACTGTCGAGAGCAAAATCTTCTGTTTCTCACTATACCGGTCTTGCTACGGGATCACCCACCATGTCCGGCTGCCGCGTCAGCGACACTGCCGGTGACAGCAGGATCACCAGCGCCTGCACCGCGAAGATGATCGCCGCCAGATAGAGGCAGACCTCGGCGCCATAGAGCCCGCCGACGATGGCGCCGAGCGCCGAGCCGAGCGGGCGGGCGCCGTAGCTCATGATGTTGATCGCGGAGACGCGCCCCAGCAGCGACGGCGGCGTCACCGACTGCCGCAAGGTCGTGGTCGAGATCACCCACAGGATCGGGCCGACGCCGAGCAGGAAGAAGCTCAAGCCGGCCAGCAGCGGTGTCGGCACGATGGTGGTTAGCGCCATCACGGTCGCGGCGACGAAGCCGGTCACCGGTCCGAGCCCGATCACGGTGCCGAAGGCGAGACGTTTCATCACCCGCGTCGCCGCGAGCGCGCCGACCACCATGCCGACGCCGTACATCGCCAGCGTCGCGCCGACGCCGGTGGCCGACAGCCCGAGATGGCGCACGGCGTAGGGCACGAATACCGCCAGCAGCAGGAACGAGGCGGTGTTGAAAATGAACTGCGTGATGAACACCGGCCGCAGCACCGGATGGTGCAGCACAAAGGCCGCGCCTTCCCTGA
>JAQSDT010000084.1 GCA_029946075.1 bacterium
GAAAGGCCCCGCTTATGTCCGACACCTCACCTCCCCGCATCGCCCTGCTCGGCATTCCCATCGAAGTCGGCGCGTCGCAGCCGGGCACGCTGATGGGACCGGACGCGCTGCGCACGGCCGGCATCGGCCGCATCCTCGAGCAGCTCGGCTTTGCCGTCGAAGACCACGGCAACATCGCCAAACCTGAAGGCATTAGGCCTGACATCGTTGCCGGCACGGACGCGCCCGCCAACGCCAAATACTATGACGAGATCAAGGGCTGGCTCCGTGTGCTCAGCGATCGGGCTCACGCGCTCGCGCGGTCCGGCGCGGTTCCGATCTTCATGGGCGGCGATCATTCGCTGTCGATGGGATCGGTCAACGGCGTCGCGCGGCACTGGCGCGAGCAAGACCGGCCGCTGTTCGTGCTGTGGCTCGACGCCCATGCCGACTACAACACGCCGGCGACGACGCTGACCGGCAACATGCACGGCATGTCGGCGGCGTTTTTGTGCGGCGAGCCCGGCCTCGATGCCTTGCTCGGCGATGAGCCGCGCGCCTCGATCAGCCCCGACCGGCTCGACCTGTTCGGCATCCGCTCGATCGACCCGCAGGAGAAGCAGCTGGGGTTCGATCGCAAGGTCGCCATCGCCGACATGCGCGCGATCGACGAGTTCGGCGTCGCCGTACTGATCCGCCGCGTGATCGAGCGCGTCCGCGCCGCCAATGGCGTGCTGCATGTCTCGTTCGACGTCGATTTCCTCGATCCGGCGGTCGCGCCCGGCGTCGGCACCACGGTGCCGGGCGGTGCAACCTACCGCGAGGCACATCTGGTCATGGAACTGCTGCACGATTCTGGTTTGGTACGCTCGGTCGATATCGTCGAGCTCAATCCGTTCCTCGACGAACGCGGCCGCACCGCGCGCGTCGCGGTCGAACTCGTCGGCAGCCTGTTCGGTTTGCAGATCACCGATCGGCGCACACCCAGCAACGCGGTGCTGCCGGGCCGCGGCTAAATCCTCCCGTCAGGAGACGATCGCGGCTTCGGATCCGGCTCGGGCACGAACCGGCAACTGCAAATAGTGCACACCATTGCTTTCCGCCCTGGGAAACCGGCCCGCGCGGATGTTGACCTGGATGGAAGGCAACAGCAGCGTCGGCGCCGACAACGTCGCGTCACGAGCTTCCCGCATCGCCACGAACGCCGCCTCGGTGACGCCGCCGCGAAGGTGGACATTGTGCTCGCGTTGTGCGCGCACGGTCGTTTCCCAGGCATACTCCTCGCGCCCGGGCGCCTTGTAGTCGTGGCACATGAACAGCCGCGTTTCGTCGGGCAGCCCTAGCAGCCGCTGGATCGAACCATAGAGCTGGCGGGCGTCGCCGCCCGGGAAGTCGGCTCGCGCCGTGCCGTAATCGGGCATGAACAGCGTGTCGCCGACGAAGACGGCATCGCCGATCTTGTACGACAGGTCGGCGGGCGTGTGGCCCGGCGTATGCAAAACCTCAACAGCGAGTTCGCCGATGGCAAACGTCTCGCCGTCGGCGAACAGACGGTCGAAATCGCTCCCGTCCGTTCGCAGGTCTTCGGCGTTGAACACCGGCCGGAAGATTCGCTGAACGTCCTTGATGTGCACGCCGATGCCGATCCGCGCGCCTGTCTTCGACTTGATGTAGGGCGCGCCCGACAGATGATCGGCGTGGGCGTGGGTTTCCAGCACCCACTCGACCGTCAACCCGCCCTCGTTCGCTGCCGCGAGGATGGCATCGACCGAGCGAATGTCGACGGTGCCGCTGCGCGGGTCGAAATCGAGCACGGGATCGATGATCGCCGCGCGGCGGGTCACCGGATCGGCCACCAGGTAGCTGATGGTGTTGGTGGGCTCATCGAAGAACGCACGGATCGAAGGTGAAGGATGGGTCATTGGATCTGAACTCCTGTGAAAGCTGTCATTGACATTTATATTCGTGTTATCTAATTTAGCAATACCTAATGTAATTGAGAAGATGATGACCTCATTAGCCGCGACGAAATTCGGCGAGTTCCAAGCCAATGCCCGAGAGGTCGCAGCCTTGCTGCGTACGCTCGGCAATGAGCGGCGGCTGATGATCCTCTGCAAGCTGGTGGAAGCCGGCGAAATGACGGTCGGCGCGCTGGCGCAAGCCGTCGGTCTCAGTCAATCGGCGCTGTCGCAGCATCTGGCGATGATGCGCGCGGAAGGCATCGCGACCTTTCGCCGTGACGGCCAGACCCTCTGGTACCGAATCGCCGATCCCCGGATCGAGCATCTGATCGCCGAATTGCACCGACTGTTCTGCCGCAAATCGCCATCCGTCTAACCCGACCAAACCGGAGTTCAACCCATGTCACTTCCCCATATCTCCCCCGCCAAGGCGAAAGAACTGATCGATCGCGGCGCAATCCTCGTCGACATCAGGGAGTTCGACGAACACGCGCGCAGCCGAATTCCTGCCGCGCGCCATGCACCGCTCTCGCGCCTGGAGCGACTCGAGATCGGAACCGAGGCACCGGCGGTGATTTTCCATTGCCGATCCGGCAATCGCACCGCAAGTAACGCGGCGCGTCTCGCGCAAAGCACCGCCTACGATGCGTTCATTCTCGACGGCGGCATCGACGCCTGGAAAGCCGCCGGCCTGCCGGTGACCGAAAACAAGGGGCAGCCGATCGAGATCATGCGGCAGGTTCAGATCGCAGCCGGCTCGCTTGCCTTTGCCGGCGTGGCGCTCGGCACATACGTCCATCCCGGATTTTACGCTCTCTCTGCGCTCGTCGGCGCCGGGCTGGTATTCGCCGGCGTAAGCGGCTCCTGCATGATGGCGCGGCTGCTGTCGTTTGCGCCATGGAACCGGCGGGCCGCAACGTCCGCCGCCGCTTGAGGAAACGCCCGGCATGTTGATCCATACCGCCGACATCGCGACCGTCCTGTCCGGCACAGTCGTCGGCTTCATTCTGGCGCTGGTCGGGGGCGGCGGGTCCATCCTCGCGGTGCCGCTGCTGGTTTATGGCGTCGGCGTCGCATCGCCGCACGTCGCGATCGGCACCGGCGCCATTGCGGTCGCGATCAGCGCCCTTGCCAACATGATCGCACATTGGGCCGCGGGAAATGTCCGGTGGCCCTGCGCAATCGTATTCTCGCTTGCGGGCGTCGCGGGCGCATTTGCCGGCGCCGGTGTCGCCAAACAGATCGATGGGCAGAATCTGCTGATCCTGTTCGGCGTGCTGATGATTGCGATCGGCGCATTGACGCTCAGGAAGCGCGGGGGCGGCGGCGATCCGGCGATCCGCCTGACGGCAACGACCGCTCGACTGCTGATGCCGAAGCTGGTCGGCATCGGATTCGCGGTCGGCACGCTTGCCGGCTTTTTCGGCATCGGCGGCGGGTTCCTGATCGTTCCCGGATTGATGCTCGCGACCGGCATGCCGCTGATTTATGCGATCGGCACTTCGCTCGTCGCAGTGGTCGCTTTTGGTGCCGCGACTGCGGCAAGCTACGCGCTGTCCGGGCTGGTCGATTGGTGGCTGGCCGGCCTGTTCATCGCAGGTGGCCTGCTGGGCGGATTGGGCGGGATCGCAACCGGCAAGATGATCGGCGCGCAAGACAGCGCGTTACGATCCACCTTTGGGGCAATCGTCATTCTGGCCGGTGGCTATGTCTGCATCCGCGGCGCGCTACCGTTGCTGTAGTCCCTGGAGCCTTTCCGGTTCCGATTGATCAGAACCGGACTCTTCTTCACGCGAACCGGTATCCACTTCGCTCGTAAACGCTCTTAATGCTGATCCAGACTCATGACCACGTGCACGAGGCAGCCGTTCACCGTTCGCCCCGGCGGATGCGAGGAGGACGGCGTCGCGACGTGGAAGTCGCCGGCCTTCAGGTGCAGATCGCCGAAGGCGAGGTCGCCTTCGAGCACCAGCGTCTGTTCCTCGTCGTCATGCGCATGCGGCTGGTAATATGCGCCGGGCGACATCCGGATCAGCAGATGCTGCCGTTTCTGGACGCGGTCGACATGCAGCACGCGGCCCTTGATGCCGGGACTGATCTCGAACCAGTTGGCGGTGCCGGCGCGTTTGGTCAGCGTGCCCGGCAGATCGGCGCCTTCGCTCTCGATCCGGCCGAGAATTTTCTCGAACATGCCCGATGGCATCGGTTCAGCCTCCGCCGCCGGAATGTCCGAAAATTTTTCTTCCCAATAGGCGACCTGGGCCTGCAGCGCGGCGTCCGAACCGAGCCGCTGCGCGAACGCGCGCCGGTCGTCCTTGCCGAGCAGGCCGAGGACATATTCCGCCGCTTCGTTGGGGCCGGGCTTCACTGGCTCAGACATGACTGCAACTTCTCAACGGCGCGATGAATCCATGTCTTGATGGTTCCGATCGGAACGGCGCAGTGCGCGGCCAGTTCCTCGTAGCTCAGGCCGTAATAGTAAGCCAAAAGCACCGACGTCCGGTAGTTTTGTTCCAGCAAGCCGAGGCATCTGCGTAAATCCGGCGCCAGCGCGGGATCGCGCGCCGAAGGACTCGAAAGCGCCTCGACCAGCGCGGCGACGCTGTCGTCGGTCAGCGACACCAGCCGGGCCGGCCGCGCGGGCAACCGGTCGAGCACGACCCGGCGCGTCACCGTCACCATCCAGGTTACCGCGCTGCCCTTGGCCGAGTCGTACAGATGCGACTTCTGCCAGACCCGTAGCATGGCCTCCTGAAAGGCGTCCTCGGCAGCAGCACGATCCCGCAGCATCCGCGCGCAAATCCCGAACAGAACCGGGCCCGCCTGCTCGTACAGAAGGCGGAATGCCGTCCGGTCGCCTTTGGCGACAGACCTGAGCACCTGCCCCAAATCGTCCTCGGGATTCTGTCGCATTTTGAGAGTGATTGGCCAGGCCGGCGGTCAATTGTGGCGGTTCCATTCGAACTATAGGGCTCAAAAAGCTACGGTTCAACGGGAGGTGGTTTCAAACTCGTGATCGAAGCCGGCCAAAAAAATCCGCCTGTTGCATACCAGCACCGAAACTTTTGGCGTCGGCCCCCCGTACTGGCGGCATATGGAACTTGCAAAGCCGGCCAATGGCGCCGGCGGCGACGTTCGACAACGAGCAGACCGGGGGACTTATTGTGAGCGCGACACCGCAGAACACGGCCGAACAGCAAGACCGGAAACGCATGCTGCTGGAGCTGATCGAGGACGTCGCCGAAGGCAACAAGTCCGCCTTCGCAAGGCTTTACGGCCTCACCCACGGCAAGCTGCTCGGCGTGGCGCTGCGCATCCTGCGCGATCGCGCACTGGCCGAAGACGTGCTGCAGGAGACCTACATCAAGATCTGGCACCATGCCGCCAGCTACGACCCGAAGATCGCCGCGCCCATGACCTGGATGGCGACCATCATCCGCCACGGTGCCATCGACGCGCTGCGAAAGCGCCAGACCGAGGCGTTCGCGCCGGAGGAAGAAATCCCCGCACTCGCTTCCAACGATCCGGATCCCGTCGAGGAAATGCATCTCGCCCGGTTGCGCCCCAAGGCACTGGCGGCATTTGCAAAGCTGCCGGAAGACAAGCGCCGGCTGATCATGCTGGCCTATTTGCGGGATCGCAGCCGGCACGAATTGTCGGCGCGGCTCGGCATCCCCGCCAACACCATCAAGACGCATCTGCGCCGCGCGCTGATGGAAGTGCGCGCGACGATGCTGGCGTCGATCGAACCGCGCGCGCACGGCGCGGCGTAAACAAAAAGGGCGACCTGACGGCCGCCCTTCTTTTTCCGGGTCAGTCCGGACGGTCCGTCTTCGAACCGATCCGGAATGACGAATAACTCTTACTCAGCCGCGAGCTTGAGGTCCGGCGCGGCGGCGCGGACTTCGGCGTCGACCTGGGCTTCGAACTTGGCAAAATTCTTCTGGAACATGCCGACAAGGCTGCGGGCGGTCTTGTCGAACTCGGCCTTGTCCTTCCAGGTGTTGACGGGATCGAGGATCTCGCTCGGCACACCCGGCAATGCGGTCGGGACCGCGAAGCCGAAATACTTGTCGGTGCGGAATTCGACGTTGCGCAAGCTGCCGTCGAGCGCCGCAGTCAACAGCGCGCGTGTCACCTTGATCGGCATGCGGCTGCCGGTGCCGTACTTGCCGCCGGTCCAGCCGGTGTTGACCAGCCAGCAGTCGACATTGTGCCTGGCGATCAGCTCGCGCAGCATGTTGCCGTAAACGCTGGGATCGAGCGGCAGGAAGGGCGAGCCGAAGCAGGTGGAGAATTCCGGCTGCGGCTCGTTGCCGAGGCCACGCTCGGTTCCGGCGACCTTGGCGGTGTAGCCGGACAGGAAGTGATACATCGCCTGCGCGGGCGACAGTTTTGCGATCGGCGGCAGCACGCCGAAGGCATCGGCGGCCAGCATCACGACGTTCTTCGGCTGGCCGGCGCGGCCGGTGCGCGAAGCGTTGGGGATGAAGTCGAGCGGGTAAGCCGAGCGGGTGTTCTCGGTCTTGGAGCCGTCGTCGAAATCAGGCACGCGGGTGTCTTCGTCGAGCACCACGTTTTCCAGCACGGCGCCGAAGCGGCTGCTGGCGGCGAAGATCTGCGGCTCGGCTTCCTTCGACAGCTTGATGCACTTGGCGTAGCAGCCACCTTCGAAATTGAAGACGCCGTCATTGCCCCAGCCGTGCTCGTCGTCGCCGATCAGCGTGCGGTTCGGATCGGCAGAGAGCGTGGTCTTGCCGGTGCCGGACAGGCCGAAGAACACCGCGGTGTCGCCCTTGGGTCCGACATTGGCCGAGCAGTGCATCGGCATGACGCCCTTGGCGGGCAGATAGTAGTTCAGCGTGGTGAAGACCGACTTCTTCATCTCGCCGGCATAATAAGACCCGCCGATCAGGACGATCTTGCGGGCGAAATCGATCGCGACGACGTTCTCGGATTTGCAACCGTGACGTTTCGGATCGGCGCGGAAGCTCGGCAGGTCGATGATGGTGAGTTCCGGCACGAAATCCTTCAGCGTGGAGGCTTCGGGACGGATCAGCAGCGTGCGGATGAACAGCGAGTGCCAGGCGAGTTCCGTGAAGACGCGGGTCTTGATCTGGAAGGTCGGATCGGCGCCGCCATAGAGGTCCTGCGCGAACAGCGTCATGCCTTCGGCATGTTTGAGGAAGTCGGCATGGAGCGCCGAGAACTGGTCCGGCGTGATCGACTGGTTGCCGGCCCACCACATCTTCTCGGTGGAGGCGTCGCGAACCGTGAACTTGTCCTTCGGGCTGCGGCCGGTGAATTCACCGGTGTCCGCGCACAGCGCGCCATCCGCCGAAAGCACAGCCTCACCTGCAGCCAGGGAGTACTGATAAAGCTGCGGCGCACCGAGATTCCAGTGCAGCGTCTTGAGATTTTTTAAGCCGAATTTGTCGGCGCCGAAGGCACCGTTGCGTAGACCCGTCTCTTGCACGAAGAAACTCCTCCTCGAACCCGCGTTACCAAATCGCGCTCATGCCGCATGATGCGCTGTGTCGCGGTGACCCCTGAATATTAGCCTTCCGGCCTCGGTCCGGCGACCTATTACTTGGCAACGCCGGGCTTGCCAAGCTGATCCAGGCGAATTGGTTTACTCGGTCGCAGCCGTTGATCT
>JAQSDT010000085.1 GCA_029946075.1 bacterium
ATCGGGCTGTACCGCAAGTACTGATCGCGCCTGCATCGACGTCACGTAAAAAGCCCCGGCCTGCCGGGGCTTTTTTTGTCGGATGCCGGGAAACCCGGACGCGCTGGTGCGTTTGCTTATTCCGACAGAAGCCTGTGCCTCCCGAAAGATGCGGGCCGCTGTTTCCAACCCGGGAGCAGTCCCATGTGTGACTATAGTCTGCACGCCGTGGCGAGCCGTCCGGCCGAAGTCGGCGAAACCCTGATATCGACCAGCTTTCGCGGCACCTCCACGCGCGGCTTTGCCTCGGAGCAAGAACCGGCGATTGCCGTCTGCATGCTGCCGGGCGCCGAGCTCGCCTTCGCAAGCGACGTCAAATACGACAACCGCTGGATCTGGACGCGAACGATCAACTGGCGGGTCGGCAAGTTCAGCCAGATCGAACGCGATACGCCGGATCGTCATCACGATGCGATCGACTTTCCCGACGGCAGCCACGTGCTGGTGACGCAGCTTTGCGAAGGACAGAGGGTGACGGTGCTGCAGTTGCCGGTGACGCAAGCCAGTAGCGGGCGTGGGGAAAAGGTCACGCCGACATGGGTCGCAGCAAACTAGACTACTCGTCCGCTTGCAAATCCGCTTCCGCCGGCGTCGCATCGACGGTGCGGGGCGGCACGATGCGCGGCGCGAGCAAGGCTGTGTCCCGGTCACTGTCGTCAGCCGCGGCCGGCGACCACGGCCGGTCGATTCCCTTCGGCTTTGCCGCATCGACGACGAAGCCTTGCGCGCTTCGTCGAAGCGCCATCGCGCCTTGCCGCCGCAACCGGTCGGCGTCGATCACTGACGCCGCGCACCCGGCCGGCACGGGCCGCGCCGTCACGATCAAGACCGCGCGCTCGCAATCGTCTGCCAGCGCCTCAGGCTTGAGCGACTGTGCGATAAAGGCGCCGCCGCCGGCCTGCATGATGCAGCCGGAATCGTCGCAGGAAACGCCTGCCGTCAGTGAAGCGTCGCTCGCCGCGCGCGGATCGGCGTCAGCCGAGAGCCATTCCTTCAGCAAAAACGCATCGCGCGAACCCTTCGCGGCATGCATCAGCTGCAGCCGGCCGTCCTGGCCGCGAACGCCGACATTGCGGCCGTCAGCGGAGATCAGGATATCCGGCTGCGGCACCCTCGCCGCCCAGATCGCCGCGACCAGCACCAGCGCCGCCCCGGACCAGCGCAGCGGTGTCCGTAACAGCCCCAGCAGGATGATGCCGAAGCTCGCCGCGATCAGTGGGCCGACGCCGAACGCCGGCACCCGGCCGACCGCGCCGGGCAGTGCCGCGACCCACTGCGTCACCCAGATCATCCAGTCGATGCCGAGCCCCATGATGGCCCAGAAGAAGCCATCGAAACCGAACGGCATCGCGACCAGGCCGAGCAGGCCCGCCGGCATCACGATGGCCGAGACGACCGGCATCGCCGCCAGATTGGCGAGCACGCCGTAGGGCGTCACACGATGGAAGTGGAAAGCGGCGTAAGGCGTGGTCGCCAACCCTGCCACCAGCGACGCCAGCAGCAGCATCGTGATCTCGCGCCCGCCCCACAGCGCCACGCGCGCGGTGCCGGAATGATCCGGTGTGGCGAACATCTGCGGCATCCCGATCTGCACCAGCGCCACCAGGCCCAATGTGGCGGCGAACGACATTTGAAAGCTCGGATGGACCAGCGCTTCCGGCGCGATGGTCAGCACGATCAGGGCGGCAACCGCGAGCGTGCGGAACGTGATCGCCCGGCGGTCGACCATGACCGCGATCAGCACCACCGCCGTCATGAAGAACGAGCGTTGGGTCGCGACCTCCGCGCCCGATAGCAGCAGATAGAACGCGGCGGCACCGAGTGCTGCCGCCGCCGACCATTTCTTGATGGCGTAACCGACGGTGAGCTGCGGAAACAGCGCCAGCAGCGCCCGTACCGCGAAGAACACCACGCCCGCGACGACGGCCATGTGATAGCCGGAGATCGACAGCACATGGCCGAGGCCGGAGACGAACATCGCATCGTTCACCGGTTGCGAGATGGCATCCCGCCGGCCGGTGAGCAGTGCCGTCGCAATGGCGCGCTTGTCACCCTCAAGCACGGTTGCGATCCGCGCGTCGATCGCATCGCGCAGCCCCTGCATGAAGGCCGAATAGCGCAGGCGAAACCCGCCGCTCTCCGGCGGCGCTGTGGCCTTGATCCCGCCCATCACGAAACCGGAGGCGCCGATGCCGGCAAAGAACATGTCACGGCCGAAATCGTAGCTGCCCGGTCGCAGCGGCGTCATCGGCGGCAGCAACCGGGCTTTCAGTTCAACGAAGCTGCCGACCGCGGGCGCCGTCCCCTTCTTCACCGACAGCCGCACGCGTTCGAGCCTGGTTGTGCCCCGCGCGCTGTCCATGGTGACGACACGCAGGACGAAACGGTCGGTGCGCTCACGGATGTCGCGGGTCTCGACAAAGCCGGTCAGCGACACCGAAAACATCGGCCGCGCCAGCACGCCATGCGCGATCCGCTGGGTTTTCCAGGCAGCGACCGCAAACCCCGCCGCGACGGCGGCAATCATGACGGCGATGGGAAGGAATTTTGTTCGCCGCAACAGCAATGCAACCGCGCAAAGCACAATCGCCGCAGCGGCCGCCACCGTCAGCACCGGCTCATGATCAGCAGCGAAGTAAAACGCGATGCCGGTACCGAAAGCGATGGGCACCCATGGCAGTAACCGGCCGGCGCCGGCCTCCGCACGCACCCATCGCCGCAAGGTCTCGATCAGCGGTGGCCAGAAAGCGCGCCGCGACGGCGCGAAGCCACTGGCGGGCGCGGCCGAACGCGGCGGCCAGGTCCCGACATAACCACGCTTTTGGCCCGAAATGTCGCCCTGCTCCGCCATGACGCTACCCGCGACGAACCCAGGCAGCGAAACTACCGGAAGGTGCGCGGTGCCGGATAGCGGAACGGATGCAGAATCGTTCGAATACGACCTGTAGTTTGCGGGCCTATCCGCACCTTGCCCGCGTCATCGCCGAGCGATACCTTCCGCGCAATTCAGGTTTTGCGAGCATCCGATACGCCAGATGAACAGGTTCGAGCCGGCTTTCAGAATTGCGCTGATCGAATGCCGGGGCCTCTTCGTTGCGGTTGCACTGGCTGTCGCGCTGCTGACATCAGGCGCTGCCCACGCAGAGAAGCGCGTGGCGCTCGTGGTCGGCAATTCGAACTACCGGAGCATCGGACCGCTCGACAATCCCCGCAACGACGCAAAACTGATGGCGGAGACGTTGCGCGGCATCGGCTTCACCCTGATCGGCGATCGCGAACAGCTCGATCTCGACAAGGCGTCGCTCGACAGCGCCGTGCAGTCGTTCGGCAGCGCGCTCGCGGGCGCTGACGTTGCCCTGTTCTACTACGCCGGCCACGGCGTGCAGGTGCGCGGTTCCAATTATATGGTCCCGGTCGGCGCCAATCCGACCCGCGAGGCCGATGTCGATTTCCAGATGGTCGACCTCGCGCTGGTGCTGCGTCAGATGGAGGGTTCGGGAACGCGGCTCAATTTGATGATCCTCGATGCCTGCCGCAACAATCCGTTCGGCTCACGGGGGCTGCGCGCGACCAGCGGCGGCCTTGCGCAGATGACGGCACCAGAGGGAACACTGATCTCCTACGCCACCCAGCCCGGCAACGTCGCGCAGGACGGCGCCGACGGCAACAGCCCCTATACCAAGGCGCTGGCCGCCACGATCAGGCGCGCGGGCCTCGAAATCTTCGAGACGTTCAACGAGGTCGGGCTCGCCGTGAAGCGCTCGACCCGCGGCCAGCAGCAGCCCTGGCTGTCGTCCTCCCCCATCGACGGCAAATTCTACTTCGTTCCGGCAACCACGTCGGCACCGGCGGCAGCTTCGGCGGAGAACGAAGCCGCGCTCGCCTGGAACGCGGTGAAGGATTCGACGAACCCCGCGGCGCTCGATGCCTTCATCCGGCGCTACCGCACCAGCTTCTTTGCGGAGCTCGCCCGCGCCCGGCTCGACGAACTCAAGGCGGCTGGCGCCAAGCCGCAGCAGCAAGTGGCCGCGCTACCGGGGCCGGGACCGATCGCGATTCCCACGGTTCGCATCCAGGAAGGATCGCGGCAACGCGTGGTGCTCTATGACGAGGACCCCAACGATCCCAAGGGCCGCCAATATGTCGGCTCGGTCGTGTGGCGGACGGCTCCCTTCAAGACCGCCGGTCAGCCAGACGAACTTGCGGCGTACGCGGATATCGAGGTGCCTGACCGAAAGCTCAAACTGACGATGTCGCTCAACCGCAACGGCGACAAGTCGTTGCCGGCGAGCCACGTTTTGGAACTCCGTTTCAAGCTGCCGGCCGATTTTGCCGGAGGCGGCATCGGCAACGTGCCAGGCATGCTGATGAAAACCAACGAGCAGGCGCGCGGATCGCCGCTTGCAGCGCTTGCCGTCAAGGTCACTGAAGGCTTCTTCCTGGTCGGCCTGTCGAACGTTCCGTCCGACCGCAGCAAGAATCTGGAATTGCTGGACCGCGCCTGGTTCGACATCCCCATGGTCTATTCCAATCAGCGCCGCGCCATTCTCGCCATCGAGAAGGGACCGACCGGCACGAGCGCGCTCAATGCCGCCCTCGGCAAAACCAACCTGTCGCCGCCGCCCGTGGCCGTGGCCGCACCGTCGAGTGGAAGCTATCTCGTGCAGGTCGGCTCCCAGCGCAGCGAAACCGACGCGCAGGAATCCTACAAGGCATTGCAAGGCAAATACCCAGAAATTCTCGGAACACGTACTCCCGTCATCAAGCGCAGCGACCTCGGCGCAAACGGCATCTATTATCGGGTGATGATCGGTCCGTTCGATTCGTCCGACGAAGCGTCGCAATTCTGCGGCGGTCTGAAGACGGCGGGCGGGCAATGCATCGTCCTGCGCAACTAGCGTCGTTGCCCCGGAATCGCTCGAACAGCACAAGGCAAAACGTGAAACGACTTGCCGCCCGTCTATCCCTCGCCATTTTGCTCTGCGCCTCGGGGTCGACATTCGCCGCCGAAACATGCCGCTTCATCGAAGCCCGGGCCGAACGAGAGCAATGCTACCAGCGGCAGGAGGCCGAACGCGCCGCACGGCAGAAGGCCAACGAGATCAGGCAAAGCCAGCAGAAGGCCTATGAGCCGATGACGCAGGAGGATGCCGTCGTCGCCAAGTCCCTCCGCGGTATCTGCCGGGGATGTTAGGCTAGATCAGCGGCGCCATCGACGAGGCGTGGTGGCTGACGATTTTCCAGTCGTCGCCCTCGCGAACGATCACCCAGGTCATCTTCACTGCCAGCAGCGGCTCGGCGTTGCCGTCGACAAAGAACGACGCCGTGCCGGCGAAATTGACGAGGTTGTCCGCGGCCTGCCCGGCCCTGACGTCGGTGAACTCTACCTTCCGCGACGACCATTTCGGCAATCCCGTGAAATAGGCCGTCACGCCATCAATGCCGCGATAGAGGTTGGGGTTGGAGCCGAAGAAGAACGCGTTCTTCGAGTAAAGCGATGCCATCGCCCCGGGGTCCATCTTGTCGAATGCAGCCGTCCACTTCGCCGTCTGCGCGGCAACGACGTCGTCACTGCTTTCGGATGCTGCCATCGTTCGTCCTTAGCCCTTGCCGCCGCCGACTTCCTTGGCAAACGTATCGCGCAGCCCGATGGTGCGGTTGAACACCGGCTTGCCCGGCGCTGAATCCCTGTCGCGCACGAAATAGCCCTGCCGCTCGAACTGCATCACCTCGCCCGAATTGTCCGCTGCCACCGACGGCTCGATCCGCGCGTCGGTCAGCACTTCCAGCGACTCCGGATTGAGATCGGCGGCGAAATTCGCAGCATTGGGGCTCGGGTTGGAGAACAGCTGGTTGTAGACGCGTATTTCCGCCGGCACCGACTGCGCCGCCGGCAGCCAGTGCATGGTGGCCTTGACCTTGCGGCCGTCGGGCGCGTTGCCGCCCTTGGTCGCGGGATCGTAGGTGCAACGCAGTTCGACCACCTCGCCCGCGTCGTCCTTGATGACGCCGGTGCATTTGACGAAATAGGCGTAGCGCAGCCGTACCTCGTTGCCCGGCGACAGGCGGAAGAACTTCTTCGGCGGGTTCTCCATGAAATCGTCGCGCTCGATATAGATCTCGCGGCCGAAGGCGATCTTGCGCGTACCCAACGACGGATCGTCGGGATGATTGATCGCCTCGAGTTCTTCGCTTTGCCCTTCCGGATAATTCTCGATCACGACCTTGAGCGGGCGCAGCACGGCCATGCGGCGCTGTGAAGACTTGTTGAGATGCTCGCGAATGCAGAACTCCAGCATGCCGACATCGACGACGCTGTTGGCCTTGGCAACACCAATACGCTTGACGAATTCGCGCACCGCCGCCGGCGGCACGCCGCGGCGCTTGAGGCCGGCGATGGTCGGCATCCGCGGATCGTCCCAGGCCGAAACGTGACCGTCGCGAACCAGCTGCGTCAGCACGCGCTTGGACAGCAGCGTGTAGGTCAGATTCAGCCGGGCAAACTCATACTGCCGAGGTTTCGACGGCACCGGCAGCTTGTCGAGCAGCCATTCATAGAGCGGGCGGTGGTCTTCGAATTCCAGCGTGCAGATCGAATGGGTGATGCCCTCGATCGCGTCCGACTGGCCGTGGGCGTAGTCGTAGCTCGGATAGATCGACCATGTATCGCCGGTGCGCGGATGGTGGGCGTGCAGAATGCGGTACAGCACGGGGTCGCGCAGGTTGATATTGCCCGCGGACATATCGATTTTGGCGCGCAGCACGCGGGTTCCGTTCGGGAATTCGCCTGATTTCATGCGCCGGAACAGGTCGAGGTTCTCGTCCACGCCGCGGTCGCGGAACGGCGAGTTCTTGCCGGGCTCCGTCAGCGTGCCGCGGCTGACGCGGATATCTTCCTGCGACTGGTCGTCGACATAGGCGTTGCCGGCCTTGATCAGGCCCTCGGCCCAGTCATAGAGGCGCTCGAAATAGTCGGAGGCGTAATAGAGGTTGGTTCCCCAGTCGTAGCCGAGCCAGCGCACGTCGGCCTGAATCGAATCGATATATTCCTGCTCTTCCTTGGTCGGGTTGGTGTCGTCGAAGCGCAGATGGCACTTGCCGGCAAACTCCTGCGCGATCCCGAAGTTGAGCGCGATCGATTTGGCGTGACCGATATGCAGGTAGCCGTTCGGCTCCGGCGGGAATCGCGTCACGACGGCGCTGTGCTTCTTCGAGGCGAGATCGGCCTGGACGATGTCGCGGATGAAATCGCGCCCGGCCTCTGCCGCGTCAGTTTCTGTGGTCATTCGGGTTCCTGTCAGGATCAGCGCACCTTCTGCCAAATTCGCCCCCATGAGCCAAGCCTGCTTTGGCCATGGCCGAGGCTTTAGTTATGAGCCTTTAGTTATGCACCGTTCCTGCTATACCACCGCCAAATTCACCCCCAGCCCGATCCGGTAATGACTGATTCCGTCGTCACACGCTTTGCCCCCTCGCCCACCGGCTTCCTCCACATCGGCGGCGCCCGCACCGCGCTGTTCAACTGGCTCTACGCCAGGAAGACCGGCGGCAAGATGC
>JAQSDT010000086.1 GCA_029946075.1 bacterium
GCTCGACTGGAACGAGCAGTCGCCCTACCTCAAGCTCGTGGTCGATCAGGACCGCGCCCGCGCGCTCGGTCTGACCCCGCAGGACGTCTCGCAGGCGCTGGCGATGCTGATCTCCGGCGCGCCGGTCACCACCATCCGCGACGGCATCGAGAAGGTCGGCGTGGTTGCCCGCGCGATCCCCGCCGAACGCCTCGACCTCGGCCGCGTCGGCGATCTCACCGTGACCTCGCGCAACGGCGTCGCCGTGCCGCTGCAGCAGATCGCGCGGATCGAATATGCCCACGAGGAGCCGATCATGTGGCGGCGTAATCGCGACATGGCGATCACCGTGCGCACCGACGTCGTCGACGGTGTGCAGGCGCCCGACGTCACCGGCCAGATCTGGCCGAAGCTGCAGGAGATCCGCGACAATCTCGAGCCGGCCTACCGGATCGAGCCGGGCGGCGCATTCGAGGAATCGGCCAAGGGCAATGCCTCGATCGCCCTGCTGTTCCCGCTGATGGCGCTGGTGATGCTGACGCTGCTGATGATCCAGCTGCACAGCTTCTCGCGCCTGATCCTGGTGTTCCTCACCGCACCGCTCGGCATCGTCGGCGCCTCGCTCGGCCTCAACGTCGCCAACCAGCCGTTTGGTTTCGTGGCGCTGCTCGGCCTGATTGCGCTGGCCGGCATGATCATGCGCAACGCGGTCATTCTGGTCGATCAGATCGAGGCCGACGTCTCGCAGGGATTGACGCGCCGGGAAGCGATCGTCGAAGCCACCGTCCGGCGCGCCCGGCCGGTGATCCTGACGGCGCTTGCCGCGATCCTCGCCATGATCCCGCTGTCGCGCTCCGCCTTCTGGGGTCCGATGGCGATCACCATCATGGGCGGATTGTTCGTTGCGACCTTCCTGACCTTGCTTTATCTGCCCGGTCTTTATGCACTGTGGTTCCGCAAGAGCCTGGACGAAAGCGGCGTGAGCGAGCAGCCCGATCTTGCGCCGCAACATCAGGCCACCGGCCAAACCAAGGCCTCGCATGCATTTCCGCTTGCCGACGCGGCCGAATAATTGAACATTGAGTACGCAATGACGCTGATTTCCGAACCCGTCGAAACCGACACCCGCGAGAGGATTCTCGTGGTGGCGGAGCGTCTGTTCCGGCAGATCGGCTATCAGAAGACGACGGTCGCGGACATCGCCAAAGAGTTGCGGATGAGCCCGGCCAACGTCTATCGCTTCTTCGATTCGAAGAAGTCGATCCACGAAGGCGTGGCCCGCACGCTGATGAGCGAGGTGGAGGCCGAGGCGATCAGGATCGCCGCCAAGCCCGGGCCGGCAAAGCCCCGCCTGCGCGAGCTGCTCAAGACCATCAATCGCATGAATACGGAACGCTATGTCGGCGATTCCAAGCTGCACGAGATGGTGGCGATCGCGATGGAAGAGGATTGGTCGGTATGTGTCACCCATATCGAATGCTGCACCGGCATCATCGGCGGGGTGATTGCCCAAGGCGTGGCGTCCGGTGAGTTCGAAGCCCCGGATCTGCCCGCGGCGGCGCTCTGCACCTGCACCGGCATGATCCGCTTCTTTCACCCGCAGATGATCGCGCAGGCCATCAACAAGCCCAGCGCCACGATCGACCAGATGATCGATTTCCTGTTCCGCGCGCTCGAGCCGCGCAAGGCGACCTGACACTCTAGCCAGTTGACTCTTCCGTCATTGCGAGCGAAGCGAAGCAATCCATTGGCTCCGCGCGACTTGGCATGGATTGCTTCGTCGCTTCGCTCCTCGCAATGACGCAAAAAGAAAGAGTGCGATCGTGACCACCAAAGACCTGCATTATTACGAGCCGAAGAACGGCCACGGCCTCAGGCACGACCCCTTCAACGCCATCATCGCACCGCGCCCGATCGGCTGGATCTCCTCGCGCGACGGCAGCGGCAACGTCAATCTGGCGCCCTACAGCTTCTTCAACGCCTTCTGCTATCACCCGCCGATCATCGGTTTCTCCTCCACCAACTGGAAGGATAGCGCGGGCAACATCAAGGACACCGGCGAGTTCGTCTGGAACCTCGCCACGATGGACCTTGCGAAGCAGATGAACGCCACCGCGGCCCATGTCGCCCGCGACGTCGACGAGTTCAAGCTCGCGGGCGTGACGCAGGCGCCGTGCAGGCTCGTCAACGTGCCCCGCGTGGCGGAAAGCCCGGTCGCGTTCGAGTGCAAGGTGACGCAGATCATCCAGTTGCAGGGCGCCGACGGCGCCAAGGCGCAGGCCTGGCTGACACTCGGCGAGGTCGTTGCCGTGCACATCGACAAGGCCTTCATCCAGGACGGCGTCTACCAGACCGGGCTTGCCCATCCGATCGTCCGCGCCGGCCGCCGCGGCGATTACTTCGAGATCAAGCCGGAAAACATGTTCGAGATGATCCGTCCGGATTAG
This sequence comes from bacterium, assembly GCA_029946075.1. Classification (GTDB taxonomy): domain Bacteria; phylum Pseudomonadota; class Alphaproteobacteria; order Rhizobiales; family Xanthobacteraceae; genus Bradyrhizobium. Next base: position 2,427 of record JAQSDT010000086.1, read on the forward strand.
GATTGCGCAGATTACGTAACCCGGATGGAGCGAAGCGCAATCCGGGAGCAGTCTATCCGCTTGCGAGACCTCCCCGGGTTTCGCTTCGCTGCACCCGGGCTACGATCGTTGCCTTTCACCGTTCATTAAAATCCTCCGAAATTCCTCAACCGGCGCTCAACCGTTCCGGCAAAAGCCGGGCGGGCTTAAACCCGGCTTTCACGGCGGACGTTGCACTCTCCCGAAAAAGGGGAGGCTCGTCTTCAATGCCCGTTGTCAAATATTTTGCCGTGACCGGATCGGCGCTGCTCGCGCTGCTGTTCGTTTCGAACACGTTCCTGATCGACGACGAAAGCCTGCGCTTCGACGGATCGCTGTACGGGAGCGCGATGTACGCGCCGCATGCGGAAGACGTCCAGGCGACGTCGGAGCTTCGTTTCACACGCGACGTGACGCCCGCGCTGCGCGTCAGGGAAGCGTTTGCCGTATTCGTCCCCAACGATCGCCGGCGTAGCCGACGCGAGTCGTAAGACCATACCCCTAAAGCCCTCCGCCATATCCGGGTACGACGTCGTCCGCAGCTAAGCAGCGGACAATGCAGCCGTTTTGGAACGGGTTTGGCCTTTCGCCGTTATCTCCTGGTCCATCAATTTCGCTTCATTCCAGCTTCGAGACGTCCCCGAATCCCGTGCCGTCGGCTAGAATGAGCCGTCGTTTGGCACAGGTGAGGCGCGACGTCGCGCCGCAGACCAGGAGAGTTCGCCATGAGCTTCCGCCGCGATTACATCAGCAAGCCGATTTTTTCCTGGGCCCGCGGCGTTTTGCCGTCGATGTCCGACACCGAGCGCGAGGCGCTCGAGGCCGGCGACGTCTGGTGGGATGCCGACCTCTTCACCGGCAATCCCGATTGGTCGAAACTGCTGGCGACCGCACCGGCGGTGCTGACCGACGAGGAGCGCGCCTTCCTCAACGGTCCGGTCGACGAGCTCTGCACCATGCTCGACGAATGGAAGATCGTCTGGGAATGGCGCGATCTTCCGCCGGACGTCTGGGCCTTCATCAAGCGGCACAAATTCTTCGGCATGATTATTCCAAAAGAGTTCGGCGGCCTCGGCTTCTCGCCCTATGCGCATTCCGAAGTCGTGCGCAAACTTTCCTCGCGCTCGCTCACCGCCGCCGTCACCGTGATGGTGCCGAACTCGCTCGGGCCGGGTGAACTCCTGATGCGTTTCGGCACCAAAGAGCAACAGCAGCGCTGGCTGCCGCGGCTCGCCGAAGGTAGCGATATTCCCTGCTTCGGCCTGACCAGTCCTGAAGCCGGCTCCGATGCCGCATCGATGGTCGACACCGGCATTATCTGCATGGGCAATTTCGAGGGCCGCGAAGTGCTGGGCCTGAAGCTGAACTGGCACAAGCGCTACATTACACTGGGCCCGGTGGCGACGCTGCTCGGGCTCGCCTTCAAGGCTTACGATCCCGATCATCTCGTCGGCCCGCAGGAAGAGCTCGGCATCACCGTGGCGCTGATCCCGACCCATCTGCCCGGCGTCGAGATCGGCCATCGCCATCTGCCGGCGATGCAGGTGTTCCAGAACGGTCCCAACCGGGGCAAGGACGTCTTCATCCCCCTGGACTACGTCATCGGCGGGCAGGAGCGGCTCGGCCAGGGCTGGAAGATGCTGATGACGGCGCTTGCCGCCGGCCGCGGCATTTCGCTGCCGTCGCTGTCGGCGGCCGGTGCGGCCTATTCTGCGCGCACCACCGGCGCCTATGCCCGCATCCGCGAACAGTTCGGTATTTCGATCGGCAAGTTCGAGGGCATCGAGGAGCCGCTCGCGCGCATCGCCGGCACCGCCTATCTGCTCGATGCGGCGCGGCGGCTGACCTGCGCCGCGCTCAACCAGGGCCATCATCCCGCGGTGATCTCCGGGATCATGAAGCTGCATGCCACCGAGCGGATGCGGATCGTGATCGACGACGCCATGGATATCCACGGCGGCAAGGCCGTCATCGACGGGCCGCAGAATTACATGGGCAACCTCTATCGCGCGGTGCCGGTCGGCATCACCGTCGAGGGCGCCAACATCCTGACGCGCAATCTCATCGTGTTCGGGCAGGGCGCGATCCGCGCGCATCCCTATCTGCTCGACGAGATGAACGCACTCGGCGAGACCGATCGCGCCAAAGGGCTCGATGCCTTCGACAGTGCGTTCTGGAAACATGTCGGCCACAGTTTCAGGACCATGTTCCGCGCCTGGGGCCGCAGCTGGAGCGGCGGGATATTCGCGCCGGCGCCCGATGCCGGCGACGCCACGCGATTCTACCGCCAGCTTTCGCGCTATTCGTCGGCGTTCGCGCTGTGTGCCGACATGGCGCTGCTGACGCTCGGCGGCGCGCTCAAGCGCAAGGAAATGCTGTCGGCGCGGTTCGGCGATATCCTGTCCGAACTTTATTTGTTGTCGGCGGCGCTGAAGCGCTGGCAGGACGAGGGGCGGCAGCAGGCCGATTTCGCCGCGCTCGAATGGTGTATGGCCAGCGGCTTCCGCACCATCGAAAACCGCTTTGCCGAAATCCTCGCCAATCTGCCGAACCGGTTCGTGGCGGCGATCCTGAAATTCCTGATCCAGCCGCTCGGCGCCAAGGTCACCGGCCCGTCCGACCGCATGGTGCAGCAATGCGCGCAGCTCGTGCTGGAGCCTTCGGCGGCGCGTGACCGGCTGACGGCGGATCTCGCCTTTGTCGAGGACGACGGCGGCGTTGCCCGGCTGGAGAAAGCCTTCCTGCTGGTGACGGCGGCCGACGATATTTCCAAACAAATGCGCGCCGCGCGCCTGCACGACTGGAAGGAAGCCGTGAAGAAGGGCGTCATCACGCAAGCCCAGGGCGAGAAGCTGCAGGCGGCGCACGACGCCGTCGCCGGGGTGATCGAGGTCGACGATTTCGCACCCGAAGCGTTGTCGCCGATTTACAGAAAGGGCGCCGACGTGCATCAATTCTTCCAGGATTTAGGTGAGCAGAGGGCAGCGAGCTGATGGCGAGACCGGTCTTTATCGTCGACGGCAGCCGGACGCCGTTCCTGAAAGCGCGGTCGGGCCCGGGCCCGTTCACGCCGGTCGATCTCGCCGTGCAGGCCGGCCGGCCGCTGCTGGCGCGGCAGCCCTTCGCGCCCGGTGCGTTCGACCAGGTCATCCTCGGCTGCGTCAACGTCATCGCCGACGAAATGAATCCGGCGCGGGTCGCCGCGCTGCGGCTCGGCATGGGCGAGAAAATGGTTGCCTTCACGGTGCAGATCAATTGCGGCTCCGGCATGCAGTCGATCGACACGGGCTATCGCTATATCCGCGAAGGCGTCTCCGATCTCATTCTCGCCGGCGGCGCCGAGGCGCTGAGCCATGCGCCGCTGGTCTGGCCGCAACAGGGCGTGCGCTGGTTTGCCGGTCTTGCCGGCGCCAAAGGCATCGGCGCCAAGATCATGGCGGCGCTGAAGGTGAGACCGAGCTATTTCAAGCCGATCATCGGCCTCGAACGCGGGCTCACCGATCCCATCACCGAACTGAACATGGGCCAGACCGCCGAGGCGGTCGGGCATCTCTTCGGCGTCACCCGCGCGCAGTCGGATGCCTATGCCGCCGAGAGCCACAAGCGGCTGGCGAAGGCGCAAACCGAAGGCTGGCTCAAGGGCGAAGTCGAGACCGCGTTCGCGCGCGACGGAAAATTCTACGATCATGACGACGGCGTGCGCCCGGACTCGACGGCGGAGAGTCTCGCCAAATTGAAGCCGGTATTCGAGCGTCCCTGGGGCAAGGTCACCGCCGGCAATTCCAGCCAGATCACCGACGGCGCGTCCTGGGTGATCCTGGCGTCCGAGAAGGCGGTGGCAAGGCACGGCCTGACGCCGAAGGCCGTCATTCTCGACAGCCAGTGGTCGGCGCTCGATCCAGGGATCATGGGCCTCGGGCCGGTGCTGTCGGCGACCGAACTGCTCAAGCGCAACGAGCTGACGCTTGGCGATATCGAAACCTGGGAATTGAACGAGGCATTCGCCACGCAGGTGCTGGGTTGTCTGGCGGCCTGGAAGGACGAAAAATTCTGCAAGGAAATTCTCGGCCTCGACGGCGCGGCAGGCGAACTCGACCAGAGCAGGCTGAACGTCGATGGCGGCGCGATCAGCCTCGGCCATCCCGTCGGCTGCAGCGGCAACCGCATCGTGCTGCATCTCGTCAACGCCATGAAGCGGCTGGGCACACGGCGCGGCATCGCCACCGAATGTATCGGCGGCGGGCAGGGCGGCGCGATGCTGATCGAGACGGTGTGATCATGGAATCAGGGATCATGGACCTCCTCGGCGACCGCGTGCTCGAACTCGGGCCGAAGCCCGATGCCGACGGTCCCTACAGCAATTTCAGGCTGACCCGCGATGCCGACGGCGTCGCCTGGCTGTTGTTCGATCGCGCCGGCGCCAGCGCCAACACGCTGTCGGCCGATCTGATCGAGGAACTCGACAGGATCATCGCCGAGCTCGAAGGCCAGCGGCCGACCGGGCTCGTCATCCGTTCCGCCAAAACCTCCGGCTTCATCGCCGGCGCCGACGTCAACGCGTTTCGTGGCGCCAGCGACGTCGCCGCCGTCGAAACCGAGATCGGCCGCGCGCATGCGGTGATCGACCGGCTTGAGGCGCTGCGGATTCCGACGGTCGCCGTGATCCACGGCTTCTGCCTCGGCGGCGGTCTTGAAGTCGCATTGGCCTGCCAGATGCGGATCGCGATCGAGGATGCGCGGTTCGGTTTCCCTGAAGTGATGCTCGGCCTGCATCCCGGTCTCGGCGGCACCGTGCGGTTCACGCAACTCGTCAATCCCATGCAGTCGATGCCGATGATGCTGACCGGCAAGACTATCGACGCCCGCAAGGCCAAATCGCTCGGGCTGGTCGACGCGGTGACGGAGGAACGGCACGTCAGGGCGGCGGTGAAGGACGCCATCTCCGGGCGCCTGAAGCGCGCGCAGCCGGGCATTCTCAATTCGATTTTCGGCTTCGGCCCGGTCCGCGGGCTTCTGGCGTCGCGGATGCGCAGCGAAGCCGCCAAGGCCGCGCGCGAGGAGCACTACCCCGCGCCTTACGCGCTGATCGATCTCTGGGAGAAGCACGGCGGCGACCGCCGGGCGATGCTGCGCGCC
>JAQSDT010000087.1 GCA_029946075.1 bacterium
ACGGCGCGTGCTCGCCATAGACGTACCAGTTCAGCATCAGCACCACCTTGTCGGCGGCCGAGGCCGGCAGCACCGACATCGCGGTCCATGCCAAAATCGTCAAAGCTGCAGTCATTATTCTAATCATTGTTTCCTCCATTTCCCCGTCATTGCGAGGAGCGTCAGCGACGAAGCAATCCATTCCTCCACTTTGCGGCGCGATGGATTGCTTCGCTGCGCTCGCAATGACGTTCGTTTTGACGTTCGTTCAACAACCTAGGCAGCAAGAATGATGTCTTCGCGCTGGCTGACATGCCAGGGAATCACGAAGCGTTCGACGCGGTCGACGATCCAGAACAGGACCACGCCGAGCAATGCGAGAATAACGAGGGCCGCGAACATCGTCGGCAAGTCGAAAGTGCCGATCGAGCGCTGCAACACATAGCCGATGCCGGAATTGGAGCCGACGAACTCGCCGACCACGGCGCCGACCACCGCGAGCGTCACCGAGACTTTCAGCCCCGAGAAGATCGCAGGCATCGCATGCGGCAGGTTGACGGCGCGAAACACCTGGAAACGGCTGCCCTGCATGGCGCGCGCAAGATCGACCATGTCAGGATCGACCGACTTGAAGCCCTGCACGGCCGACACCACCACCGGGAAGAACCCGAGCAGGAACGCCGAGATCACCTTTGGAATGATGCCGAAACCGAACCAGACCACGAACAGCGGCGCGATCGCGATCTTCGGCACCGATTGGGAAAACACCAACAGCGGATAGACATAGCTCTCTACGGTTTTCGATCCCGCGATCAGCATCGCCACGGGAATGCCGAACACCGCCGACAGCAGGAAACCGCAGATGGTGGCGTAAGTGGTCGGCCAGGCCTGCCGCAGCAGCTCCGGCCAGTCGGTCCACAGCACGGCCACGACATCGCCCGGCGACGGGATCTGATAGGCCGGGATCCGGAACACACGGATGGTCAGGTCCCACAGGACCACGATGAAGATCAGGAACAAAAACGGCCGCAACCATGCTGCATTCAGCACTTTCGACAGCACACCCTCGCGCTTGAACTCCGGCACGTCTGCTCCCCGTTGGGTCGTCTCTTGTGGTAGAAATTAACCCGTTGGATAAATACTGGCAAGCGGGTTTTGGTGCGGCAATTTGGGCTTTTTCGGATGAAAACTGCCCGACGGGCAAATCAGCTCACCGGCCGTGCACGGGCTTGTCCAGCCCCTTATGTGAAAATATTCCTCTAGCGCCGTCGGGCAAATCAGTGATTTAACTCCGCCTGTCTCACGGCAACCGAGGGGCGTTTCGCGATCGTCACGAACGTGCGGTGGGATGCGGTGGACGCCGAGTGCGCGCAGGACGAACGCGCGCGCGGCGTACGGCCAAGGCGTGTGGTCCTGACGTCGCGGTGCTGGCGTCAAGTTCGTGACGAAGCAAGCTTCGCACGGGCGACGGAGGCAAAAGAGCCGTTCTCCGGGGAGAGCTCGCTATAAGCCGTAAAGCCATTGCGCAGGGAAGGCCGGAATGTATCCGCTGAACCTGTATGCTCGTGTGCGCCACCACCTACCTCCATTGCACACGAGACCGTGGGTGCAGCGTGCACCCGGTCTTCCCTGCGCCCTCGTTTCAGAGGGCAGGAAGTTCAAGGGCAAAGCTCGGGCAGATGATGCCGCGAGATCGCGGAGTCATGTTTATCGAATGCGGATGCGTTGTTTGACAGGCTTATCCGATGCGCGTGCGCGCAATTGCGCCGCTGTCGTAGGATGGGTGGAGCGCAGCGATACCCATCGCGCCACACCCACCGGCATTGATGGGTATCGCTTCGCTCCACCCATCCTACGGATCAGACCGGCTGATGCGCCGGTGCGCGCAAACCCGGCTTCGCCACCTTGCCGAAATCGGCGGTGGATTTTCCGGTCAGCGCGGCCAGCACCAGCGCCACCATGTGGGCGAGGCGCTCGTCCCTCGCCTCCTTCTTCAGCAGATCGCGGCCGAAGATCACGCTCAGCGTGGCGCTGTTGGAGAGATAGAAGAAGCACAGCGCCGCGATCGAGATGTAGAGTTGCACCGGATCGACCGCGACGCGGAAATCGCCGCTCTCGACGCCGCGCGTCACCACGGTGCGGATCATCTCGACGAACGGCGAGTGCATCGACTTGACCTTGGTCGAGCGCTTGAGGTGGCGCGCTTTGGCGAGGTTCTCGGTGTTGAGCAGCGCCAGGAATTCCGGGTTGCGAAGAAAGTAGTTCCAGGTGAATTCGATCAGCCGCTCGATCGCCTTGGGCGGATCGAGGTGTTCGAGATCGAGTTCGCGTTCCTCGGAACGGATCTTCTCATAGGCGCCTTCGAGCACCGCGAGGTAAAGGTCTTCCTTGTTGCCGACGTGGTAGTACAGCATGCGCTTGTTGGCGCCGGCATTGGCGGCAATGCGGTCGACCCGCGCGCCGGCAAGGCCATGAGAGGCGAATTCCTGCTTGGCGGCCTCGAGAATGCGAATCCGCATCCCTTCCGGGTCACGCTGCCACTTCAGAACGCGTTTTGCCTTGGCCAAATCGGGGCGCTCGGTGAGGGTACGGAAGGGATGTAGCATGCCGACCCCGTCATTGCGAGGAGCGGCAGCGACGAAGCAATCCATCTATCCGCTATGCCGTTCCATGGATTGCTTCGCTACGCTCGCAATGACGGCCGCTTCAGTCGCCAGCGCCCGCCTTCCCCGGCGAGGGCTGCACCAGCAGCGTCGGCACGCCGCAGGTGCCGCCCCGCACGGTCATCACCCGCGTTCCGGGCTTGCGACCGGTGCGGACTTCGGAGACGTCGATGCCGGCCTGCACCAGCCGCGCATGGGTGGCGTCGATGTCGGCGACGCGCCAGCAGATGCCGCTGAGCTTGTCTTGCGAAATATCGGCCATCTTGCCCGGCCGGTGCGTGACCTCGACGATGAGGTCGCCGCAGCGGAAGAACATCAGCCGGCCCCAGTCGGGATGCGAACGGTCGAGCGCCATGTCGAGGCCGAGCCGCGCGCCGTAGAGCGCCGCTGATCGTTCGGGGTCCGGCGTCGCCACCACGACATGGTCCATCGCCGTGATCGCACCGGGCGCCGTCCGCACCGAAAGAGGACGCGTCTGGTCGCGCTCCAGGAAGAACATGCGCACGCCGCGGGTGGTCTCGGTCGCGGCGCGGGTGCGTTTCCACGACAGCGTCGCGCCCGAAAGCGCATCGCGGCTTTCGACGTCGGCGACCGGATCGGGCTTCAGCGTCAGCCTATCCAGCCGGCGATGCATCTTGCCGATGTCGCCGGTGCGAAAGCACAGGCTCGCCAGCCCCTCGCCTTGCGCGTCGAGAATGCTGCGGATCCGGTCGGCGTTGGCGCCCTCGCCGCCCGGCGCCATCAGTTCCAGCGTGGTGTTGTCGAGCGTGAACAGCACGCGGTCGGCGCCGTCGCCGCTGTTCTGCCAGGCCGGCGCACGCGCCAGCAGCGTCTGGTAGGCCGCACTGGCGGCGTGGATATCGCCGGCGAGGACGACGACGTGATCGAGACCTGAAATCACGGAAACAGCCCTCGCGTGTTCTTGGCGGCGCGAACCTTTTCGACGCCGATCGCCATCGCCGCCGTGCGGTGCGAAATCTTGTCGACCCTGGCCCGCTGCACCATGGTGTCGAAGGCGCGGTCGAGGATCGCGTATTCGCGCCGCGTCACTTCCTCTTCCTCCCAGAACAATTGCTGCAGATCCTGCACCCATTCGAAATAGCTGACCACCACGCCGCCGGAATTACAGAGGATGTCGGGAATCAAAAATACTTCGCCATGCCGCTTTTCCAGAACCAGATCGGCGTCCGGCGTGGTCGGACCGTTGGCGCCTTCGGCCAGCACGCGGCATCTGAGGTTCTCGGCGACGCTGGCGTCGATCACGCGCTCCATCGCCGCCGGTACCAGCACGTCACAAGCGAGCGTGAGAATCTGGTCGGGATCGAACGCCATTTGGTTGGAGAAGCCGGCGATGCTGCCATGCGTCGCGGCGTGCTTCATCAGCGCGGGGATATCGAGGCCGGTCGGATCATGCAGCGCGCCGGTGTGATCACTGACGGCGATGATCTTGAGACCATATTGATGCAGCTCCAGCGCGGCATAGGAGCCGACATTGCCAAAGCCCTGGATCACGGCGGTCGCGGTGCCGGGATTGATCGAGAGCTCCTTGAGCACGCGCCGGGCCAGATACGCAACGCCGCGGCCGGTGGCCTCGCGGCGGCCGAGCGTGCCGCCCGAGGAAACCGGTTTGCCGGTGACGATCTCGGTGACCGTACGGCCCTGGTACATCGAATAGGTGTCCATGAACCAGGCCATCACCTGCTCGTTGGTGCCCATGTCGGGCGCCATCACGTCGGTGTGCGGGCCGACGAAGGGAATCATCTCCTGCATGTAGCGGCGCGACAGCGCCTCGAGTTCGCGCCGGGAAATGGTGGAAAGATCGACGCAGACGCCGCCCTTGGCGCCGCCATAGGGCAGCCCGACGAGGGCGCATTTCCAGCTCATCCAGATCGCCAGCGCCGCGACCTCGCCGATATCGACGGACGGTGCGAATCGCGTGCCGCCCTTGGTGGGTCCGAGCGTGAGGTGATGCTGCACCCGGTAGCCTTCGAACACCGCGACCGTGCCGTCGTCGCGGTGAATCGGGCAGGAAATCGTGATGGCCCGCTTCGGCATCAGGATGCGGTCGCGCTCGTCCATCGGGATTTCCAGATGGTTGGCGATGACGCCGAACTGGTTCACCGCCATGTCGAACACCGGACCGGAATAAACGGTCATCGTCGTCCTCCCTTTTGTCGCCGCGCCTGGAAACCCGGGCAGCCATTGGCCGTTATCCAGCCGATACCCGAAGCGATCGGGGCGGCCGTAGTCCTTCTATACCCCCATCTCAAGCGGCAAAGACGGCACGGTTGCGAATAATTTCAGCGAATGCAGTCGATAACCGGTGCTAATGTATCAGCGCCGGGCCGGGATCACCCTCAGCTCATGACGGAAAACGAATGCAGGCCCTCTTTATCGGACACACCTATATCGACCTCACCTTCATTACCGACCACATGCCGACCGGCGACGAAAAACATGTGGCCTCCGCCTATGCGGTTTCGTTCGGCGGCAATGCGGTCACGGCCGCCTTCTGCTGCGCCAAGCTCGGCATCGTACCGGATCTGATCGCGACCATGGCCAATGACTGGCTTGGTCGCATGTTCATGGACATGAGCGCGAAGTACGGAATCTCGATCCATCCGCGCAAGGTCAGCGCCTCTTCGCTGTCCTTCATCATGCCGAAAGACGGCAAGCGCGCCATCGTCCGCTGCCGCGACGACGAACACATCCATCCCTTCCCGATCCTCAATCTCAGGGGTTGCCGCGCGCTGCACATCGACGGCCACCAGCCGGACGCAGCGATCCATTATGCCAGACTGTGCCGCGAGGCCGGCATCCTGACCTCGCTCGACGGCGGCGGCCTGCGCAGCAACACGCACGAACTGCTCGAATACGTCGACGTCGCCATCGTCGCCGAACGACTCTGCGAGCAGATGGACAAGACGCCGGAAGCGATGCTGGATTATCTCAAGAGCCGGGGTTGCCGGGTCGGCGGCGTCACCATGGGCGAACAGGGCCTGCTCTGGTACGACGAAACCGGCGCGGTGCGCCGCCTGCCCGCGCTGACGATCCCGCGCGAGCGCGTGATCGACACCAACGGCGCTGGCGACGTGTTCCACGGCGCCTACGTCTATTCCTATCTCGCCAATCCCTCCAGGAGCTGGAAGGACCATTTCGAATTCGCGCGCGCCGCCTCGACCTTCAAGATCCAGCGCCTCGGCAACGAGGCCGGTCTGCCGACGCTGACCGATATCGAAGTCGTCAAGATGGCGTTCGCGGCGACCTCGTGAGCGGATAAATCGGAGCGGGAATGGGGCGCGTCTTCGTCGCCGGCAGCATCAACATGGATGTGGTGGCGACCGCCGGCCGGCATCCGCGCGTCGGCGAAACCGTCGCCGGCACCGCCGTGCATTATTTCCCGGGCGGCAAGGGTGCGAACCAGGCGGTCGCGGCGGCGAAGCTCGGCGCATCGACCACGCTGATCGGCCGGCTCGGCACCGATGCCTTCGGTCTGCAGTTGAGAGCGTTCCTCGCCGCGCAAGGCGTGAACCTCGATTTCGTCACGGACAGCGCGGAGGCCCATAGCGGCACGGCCATCATCACCCTTGCCGATGCCGACAACACCATCGTCGTCGTGCCCGGCGCCAATGCGCTCGTGAGTGCCGAAGACGTCTCCACGCCGGCGCTGGCGAAAGGCGACGTTGCCGTCAGCCAGTTCGAGATTCCACAGCCGACGATCGCGGCGTTTTTCACGCGCGCACGGGCCGCAGGCGCGACCACGATCCTCAATCCCGCACCGGCAGCGATGTTCGGCACCGGGTTGCTCGATCTCGTCGACATTCTCGTCCTCAACGAAACCGAACTGGGATTCCTCACTGGCCTCGAGCTTCGCGACAGCGATGAACCCGCGAAATTCGCCGGCGCAGCGCGGTCGCTGCGAAGAAGTCCAAGCCAAATCATCTGCGTAACCCTCGGCAAGCGTGGCGTGCTCGCGATCGGGGACGGCGACGCATCACTGATTGCCGGACGCGCCGTCAAAGCGGTTGATACCACCGGCGCGGGCGACTGCTTCGTCGGCGCCCTCGCCGCACAACTGGCCGAAGGACACACGATCCCGGAGGCACTGAACTACGCCAATGCCGCCGCCTCCATCTGCGTACAGCGGATGGGCGCTGCGCCATCGATGCCCACATCCGCCGAGGTCGCTGCGGTGCTGCGGGATTGATATCGGCTGCAACCGGCGACATGATGCTCGCCCCTCCGGCAACAGCCCAACAACAGGTAAGAACATGGCCAGGATCGAACGCGTCGAAATCATCCAGGTCGATCTGGCGCCGAAGACGGTACGTACTGACGCGATCCAGTCGTTCGCCACGCAGGAAACGCCGATGGTGCGCATCCACACCAGCGATGGCATCGTCGGCACCGGCTACAGCTATACGATCGGCACCGGTGGCTCATCGGTGATCGGCCTGCTGCGGGATCATTTGGCGCCGCGGCTGCTCGGCCGCGATCCGCTCGAGATCGAAGCGATCTGGAAATCGCTGTTTTTCGCAACGCACGCCACCGCCGTCGGCGCCATCACCAGCCTCGCACTCGCCGCGATCGACACCGCGCTTTGGGATGTCCGGTGCCTCGCCGCCGGTCGCCCGCTATGGAAGGAGGCCGGCGGCGCGCAGACGGCCGTGCCGGTTTATTCCACCGAAGGCGGCTGGCTGCATGTCGAACCCGGGGCGCTGGTCGATGACGCACTGGCGGTGCGCGCGCAAGGATTCGGCGGCGCCAAGATCAAGGTCGGCCGTCCCCATGTCAGCGAGGACATCGCGCGCCTCTCGGCGGTGCGCGAGGCCGTGGGGCCGGGCTTCGAGATCATGGTCGACGCCAACCAGGCCTTCACGGTCGGCGAGGCCATTCGCCGCGCCCGCCAGTACGAGCCGCTGGATCTGGCCTG
>JAQSDT010000088.1 GCA_029946075.1 bacterium
CAACTGCATCGACCGCCACCTCGACAAGCGCGGCGACCAGACTGCGATCATCTGGGAGGGCGACAATCCTTCCGAGTCCAGGCACATCACCTACCGCCAGTTGCACGACGAAGTCTGCAAGATGGCCAACATCCTGCGCACGCGAAACGTTGCGAGGGGCGACCGCGTCACCATCTACCTGCCGATGATTCCGGAAGCGGCCTACGCGATGCTGGCCTGCGCGCGGATCGGCGCGATTCATTCGGTGGTGTTCGCCGGCTTCTCGCCCGACAGCCTCGCCCAGCGCATCACCGATTGTCAGTCCAAGATCATCATCACCGCCGACGAAGGATTGCGCGGCGGCAAGAAGGTGCCGCTGAAGGCCAATGTCGATGCCGCGGTGGCCAAGGCCGGCGGCGTCGATTGGGTCGTCGTGGTCAAGCGCACCGGTGCGGCCATCGACATGAACCCGACGCGCGACCTCTGGTATCACGACGCCGCCGAGATGGTGACGACCGAATGCCCGTGCGAGCCGATGCACGCGGAAGATCCGCTGTTCATTCTCTATACGTCGGGTTCGACCGGCCAGCCCAAGGGCGTGCTGCACACCACCGGCGGCTATCTCGTGTTCGCGGCGATGACGCATCAATACGTGTTCGATTATCACGAGGGCGACATTTACTGGTGCACCGCCGACGTCGGCTGGGTCACCGGCCACAGCTACATTCTCTATGGGCCGCTGGCCAACGGCGCGACCACGCTGATGTTCGAAGGCGTGCCGAACTATCCGGACAATTCGCGATTCTGGAATGTCATCGACAAGCACAAGGTAAACATCTTCTACACCGCGCCGACCGCGATCCGCGCGCTGATGCAGTCGGGCGACGAGCCCGTGAAGAAGACCTCGCGCGCCTCGCTGCGTCTGCTCGGCTCGGTCGGCGAGCCGATCAATCCGGAAGCGTGGGAATGGTATTACCGCGTCGTCGGCGACAGCCGCTGCCCGATCGTCGACACCTGGTGGCAGACCGAGACCGGCGGCATTCTGATCACGCCGCTGCCGGGCGCAACCAAACTCAAGCCGGGTTCGGCGACGCGCCCGTTCTTCGGCGTGGTGCCTGAAATCGTCGATGCCGACGGCAACGTGCTGTCGGGCGAGTGCACCGGCAATCTGTGCATCGCCAAATCATGGCCGGGCCAGATGCGCACGGTGTATGGCGATCACGCCCGTTTCGAGCAGACCTATTTCTCGACCTACAAGAACAAGTACTTCACCGGCGACGGCTGCCGCCGCGACGCCGACGGCTATTACTGGATCACCGGCCGCGTCGACGACGTCATCAACGTGTCCGGCCATCGCATGGGCACCGCCGAAGTCGAGAGCTCGCTGGTTGCGCACGCCATGGTGTCGGAGGCCGCCGTGGTCGGTTACCCCCACGACATCAAGGGCCAGGGCATCTACGCCTATGTGACCCTGATGACCGGCGTCGAGCCGACCGACGCCCTGCGCAAGGAACTGGTGGCCTGGGTGCGCAAGGATATCGGCCCGATCGCGTCTCCGGACCAGATTCAGTTCGCGCCGGGCCTGCCCAAGACGCGCTCCGGCAAGATCATGCGCCGCATCCTGCGTAAGATCGCCGAGGACGAACCGTCCAGCCTCGGCGACACCTCGACCCTGGCCGATCCGGCCGTGGTCGACGATCTCGTGCAGAACCGCCAGAACAAGAAGGCCGCATCGGCCTGAAGCCGATGCCGGCTCGTTTTCTGGACCCCGCGCCAGCCCGGCGCGGGGTCACACATTTGTCAGCGTGGCGCCGACTTCAGGCCGCATTTCCTCGCCGAGTGTTGTTTTCAAGTCATTTACTTTAATTCGAACATTTCCTTTGGTGACCCCATCGAAATCGGTCTCCCCGCCGGCGTGAAAACCAGCCGGTTAAGACACGCGGTTAACAATGCGTGGGTGAGACGGCGAGCCGGAATTTTGCGCGGCTTGCGAGCATTTTGGCCTCGAACAGGGGCCTGCTGACGGGAATGGGGCTGAGAATGGCAATGAAGTTTGCGGTAGCGCTGGCTGCCACCATCGGCATCGCGATGTCGCCGGCGGCGCAGGCGCGGCCTGAAATGGTCGGCCTTCGCGGCGATTACACTCCGGGCACGATCGTGGTGAAGACCAACGAGCGCCGTCTTTATCTCATCCTCGATGCCGGCCGCGCGGTGCGTTACCCGGTCGGCGTCGGCCGCGCCGGCAAGCAGTGGGCCGGCACCACCCGCATCGACGGCAAGTATCGCAACCCGGCCTGGTCGCCGCCGCGCGAAGTGAAGCGCGACAAGCCGAACATGCCCGACGTGATTCCCGGCGGCTCACCGCGCAACCCGATGGGCGTCGCCGCGATGACGCTGGCCGGCGGCGAATACGCCATCCACGGCACCAACGTGCCGGGCTCCATCGGCGGCTTCGTCTCCTACGGCTGCATCCGTATGCTCAATGACGACATCACCGACCTCTACCAGCGCGTTTCGGTCGGCACGACTGTGACGGTCACGCGCTGATTTTTCGAAACCGCTTCGATGCAAAAAGCCGCGCTCCTGCGCGGCTTTTTGACTCTAAGAAACTGGGCCCCACGTCGAGGCAGGGTTTCTCCCGCGAAGTTGCGCGGGGACTTCATCGAAAGCTGGCGAGCACGGCGGTCACACTGCTGTCACCGTACCGTTCGGCCATACCTGCAAGGCAGCGTGCTGAGAGAATTACCACCGAATCAGTAACGGTGGACAGTATTTAGGAACGGCGTGTGCCAGCGTTGCTAGCTAAGGTTGAACCGCTTTTTTGCGCGCTCCACAATGACCCGCCGTTGCTCCGCGGTGATAGTTTCCGGGATCGGGATATCGATTGGCGGTCGAATGCAACTGAAATGCAAAACAGTTCCGCCGCCTCCCCAGCCCGAGGGGGCATCATATGATCCCCCCACACTTTCAAGAAGTCGCGCGAAAAAGGCCCTGTATTCGGACTCGGTCATTCATGCCGCGAATCGTGATTGCGCTGTAAGCGGAGGTTAGACGGCAGATACTACACGCACCATGGCCCCTATCTTTGGGCCTGCAATACTACCGTTGGTATACACATAAACCTCACGTCCTTCTGCACAGAAGGCGCCCTTCAGACCACGATCGATTGCCGACCGGATTTCATCGTCAGAGGTCACAGCCAGAAACAATTCTGGCAAATCTGCGCAAGTCATGAAAATCACGCCCGCTTCGCTATCGCGATCAAGCGTAATGGGTACTGATGTACCTTCAAAATGAGAGTGCAAAATCTTTTCTGCGCTCGGAAGTTCGGTCACGGCTCTATCCCGTCCGGCAGAATGAGGCAATTTATCCGAAAAAACCACGAATTTCATCCTCTCAAACCATAATTCGCGGCCCCGCGCAATGCAGTGGCTACGGAACGTGTGGCGCCGAATGTGGTTCCCCGAAGAGCGTAATCAATAATGGTAACAGTAAGTTAATGTCTGTGGCGGGAACCGTGACAAAACTCACCCAATTAGCAAAAATTTCAAAAAACCCCACTGTTCGCGCACAAAACTGCTGACGGGTGTCTCTAACCAGCGACTGCCCAGAGCCGCGATCGCGCCGGACATGCCACTTCCTACTGGCCTAACACGGCGATCCCGACCCGCTTGATCGTGGGCTGGGACGGTCGTTGGTCGCTGTTGTCGAGCGCCCGTTCAATTAAAAGATGTGTAAGCCGGACAGGTCGAAGTTGGGTCTGCAACCTAATGCTGGCTTTTTTCATTTTGCCTGACCTGTCATCGCGCACCAGCCGCTGCGATGGCCGCCGCCATAGGCGCGCGCGTGACCGGCCGCCAGCATCGCGCTCGAGATACTCGCGGTTCGCTTCGTCGCCGCTTCCGCCACGACCCGGCCGCTGTATTTGTCCGGCCCGATGTTGAAGATCGTGACCTCGCCTTCGCCGAGCATGCCGCGCAACGCCGCGGTCGCAGCCTCCGCCATCTGCAGCTCCTGCGCACACGACGCCTTCAATTCCGGCGCGTCGATGCCGCGGAGACGAACCCGCGTCGTCAAATCGAGGCCCGGCCACAGATGCACCCGCGCCTCGAAGGTGTCGCCGTCGATGGTCCGGATCACGTCCACGGGATGGCGCACGTCCGGATTCCCGGCCCGCTTCCACACCACCTCGGCATCGCGCGCCGCCTGGCTGTCGGCCGGCGACATCGTCTGTGGCCACTGGATCCACTGCCGGACCGGCAGCATCGCGCCGGCCGCTACTCCGAGCACGAATACCCACGGCAGCGCCGCCGAGAACCAGCGCCGCCAGCGGCCCCGAGCGGCCGGCCGATAAGTATTTATTCTCTCGAATGGGGACATATTCCCAATTTAGGCCTGAGTCGGGTCGCGAAGCAAGACCCCGACAGCGGCCTTGAGCGATTCCCGGCTCAAAAGTCCGACGCGATGCCTTTGCGCTCCCAGTCGCCATAGCGGGTCGGTTCCGGGCCCTTCGGACCCTGGAACTCCTTCTGCTGCGGCGAGGCACTGGCCTCGGCAGCCGCCTTGCGGCGCGCTTCGGCTTCGGCGAGCGCCCGCTGGGCGGCCGGCGTCAGCGGCTTGCGTTCTGCGGGATCGTCGGTCATTTCAAACTCTCCCTTGGCACGGAGGCGGGCACATAACAGACATCACATTCGTGAAATCGTCCGTGGCGATTCTTACATTTGGCATATTCGCATGCCAGACAAGCCTTCCTTTTCAGTGGCATGTGTCGACATCGATCTGCTTTACGCCTCGCGAGATATTTCCGCTCCATGCCTTCTTCAAGATTCGCAGCACCTTCCGAAGTGCCCGGCCTCGCGGCACGGCGCATCGCGGCCGACATTCTCGACGGCGTCCTGCACAAGCATCGCACCCTTGACGACCAGCTCGACGGCGCCGGCGCACATCCCGGCCTGAAATCGCTCGCCGACCGCGACCGCGCGCTGATGCGCCGGCTGGTGGCGACGATCCTGCGGCGGCTCGGTACGCTCGGGCATGTGCTGTCGCGCCTGCTCGACCGCGGTGTCCCCACCGACGCACCGCGCGCGCAAAGCGCGCTTTTGATCGGCGCCGCGCAGATTCTCTGGATGGACGTTCCCGATCACGCCGCCGTCGATCTTTCGGTGCGGCTGGTGCAGTCGGATCGGCGCGCCGCGAAGTATGCCGGCCTCGTCAATGCCGTGCTGCGCCGCTGCGCGCGCGAAGGACAGCCGCTGATCGACGAGGTCAAGGCCCAGACGCTGGACCTTCCGCCATGGCTGCTGGCGCGCTGGATCGCGGCGTATGGCGAGACCACCGCGCGCGCGATGGCGACCGCGCTGAGCCACGAACCCTCGCTCGACATCACCGTGAAATCAGAGGCCGCGCAGTGGGCGACGCGCCTGCACGGCGAGACGCTGCCGACCGGTACCGTGCGCACGTTGCTGCAGGGTTCCGTCACCATGCTGCCCGGCTTCACCGATGGCCAATGGTGGGTGCAGGACGCCGCCGCCGCGCTGCCGGCGCGATTGTTCGGCGATGTCGCCGGCAAGACCATCGTCGATCTCTGCGCCGCGCCCGGCGGCAAGACCGCGCAACTGGCGCAGGCCGGCGCGCGCGTCACCGCGGTCGACCGTTCGGCGCCGCGCATGGCGCGGCTGCGCGACAATCTTGCGCGGCTGTCGCTGCAGGCCGACGAGGTCGTGACCGACGCCGCGGAATGGCAAGGCAACTGCGACGGCGGCTATGACGGTATTCTCGTCGACGCGCCCTGTACCTCGACGGGCACCATTCGCCGTCACCCCGATGTGGCCTGGCTCCGCCAGGAGGGCGACATCGCCGCATTGTCGGCGCTGCAGGCGCGGTTGCTGCGGCGGGCGGTCGGCCTGCTCAAGCCGGGCGGAACGCTGGTCTATTGCACCTGTTCGCTGGAGCCGGAGGAAGGCGAGCAGCAGATCGCGGCCCTCCTGGCCGCCGAATCAGGCGTCCGCCGCACGCCGATCGACGCGGCGGAGGTCGCGGGTTTGAGCGAAATCCTGACCGCCGACGGCGATCTGCGCACCCTGCCCAGCCATTTGCCCCATGAGGACCCCAGGCTCGGCGGGCTGGACGGGTTTTACGCGGCCCGGCTGGTTAAATCCTGATTCTAAACCGGAATTTCCCCGCCTTCGGGTGATTCGCGCCTTTTCAAGATGGTGCCTTGCCGGCGTTTCCGGATTAAAAGGATTCGCCACAATACCCATCCCTCCCACAAGGCACGGCGTGTCGGTCGCTCAACGCAGACGCATCTCGACGCTTATCATGAGCCGCTTTGCGCGGACTCTGGTCGCGCGCGTCAGCGGCAGCACGCTGGCGCTGTCGCGGCTGTGGCCGGGCCGCGCCGACCGCCTGATCATCGCCCCGCACGATCTGCGCACCGCCGACGCCACCCGCGCCGCCGAAATCTATGCCGGCCGTTTCGTGTTCGCCGGCAAGATCGTGACCTGCCACGGCCGCTCGATCTTCGATCTCGACCCGCCGTCGGAAGACTGGGAAGTGGCGCTGCTCGGCTTCGGCTGGCTGCGCCACCTGCGCGCCGCCGACACCGCGCTGACCCGCGCCAACGCCCGCTCGCTGGTCGACGACTGGATCTCGAACCAGTCGCGCAAGCGCCCGCTGGAACGCCGCGCCGACGTGATGGCGCGCCGCGTGATCTCGCTGCTGTCGCAGGCGCCACTGGTGCTCGGCGATACCGACGGCAAATTCTATCGCAAATATCTGCGCGGGCTGACGCGCGAAATCCGCTATCTGCGCTACGCGATGATCGACATCGCCGACGGCGTGCCGCGGCTGCAGGTACTGATCGCGCTGTGCTACGCCTCGCTGTGCCTGTCCAACCAGGCGCGGCACATCCGCTCGGCAACGCGGCGGCTGTCCGACGAATTGCAGCGGCAGATCCTCCCCGATGGCGGACACATCTCGCGCAATCCCGGCGCGCTGGTCGAACTGCTCAGCGACATGCTGCCGCTGCGGCAGACCTTTGCCGCCCGCAACATCGCGCCGCCGCCGGCACTATTGAACGCGATCGACCGCATGATGCCGATGCTGCGCTTCTTCCGTCACGGCGACGGCAGTTTTGCGCTGTTCAACGGCATGAGCAACGCAGCGTCGGATCTCGTCGCCACCCTGCTCGCCTATGACGACACCCATGGCGTGCCGATGGCGCACATGCCGCATACCGGATTTCAGCGCCTCGATGCCGGCGCGACCACCGTCATCATGGACACCGGCGCGCCGCCGCCACCCAATGTCAGCCAGGATGCGCATGCCGGCTGCCTTGCCTTCGAATTGTCCTCGGGGCCGAGCCGGATCGTGGTCAATTGCGGCATGCCGACCACCGGCCGCGACAACTGGCGTGCCTTCGCGCGCGGCACCGCGGCGCATTCGACCATGACCTTTCACGAGGCGTCCTCGTGCCAGTTCGTCGAACTGTCGGCGATGAAGCGGCTGCTGCAGGGTGCGCCGATCACCAGCGGCCCGTCGAACGTCGAAAGCTACCGCGAAGCCGTCGAGA